>DAIMKE010000133.1:0-9883 GCA_036721875.1 Bradyrhizobium sp.
TCGCGACGCTGGTCGATCCCGCACTCAATTTCGGTTTGCCGCCGTTTCTCACGCCCGATCCAGGCATCAATTCCGGCTTCATGATCGCGGAGGTCACGGCGGCCGCGCTCTATGCCGAGAACAAGCAGCGCGCAGCCGCCTGCTCCATCGACTCGACGCCGACCAGCGCCAACCAGGAAGACCACGTCTCGATGGCTGCGCACGCGGCACGCCGCTTGTCCGATATGGCGGATAATCTGGCTACCATTCTTGGCATCGAGCTGCTGGTGGCGGCGCAGGGCATCGGGCTGCGCGCGCCGCACACGACCAGCCTAGCGCTTGCGGCGGTCATTGCGCGATTGCGCGAAGAGGTGCCGGCGCTCGGCGGCGATCGCTACATGGCCGACGATCTCGCCAGCGCAACCGCACTGGTCGAAGCCGGCGCATTGCCGGCGGCTGCGATTTCGGTGCTCGAGAACGACCCGTTTCCAAACCTTGCCGAGAGAGGTCTCCTGTCATGAACCGCCGACTGGACAACGACCGCACGATCCGCGCGCCCCGCGGCTCTGAACTCAGCGCGAAGAGCTGGCTGACCGAGGCGCCGCTGCGCATGCTGATGAACAATCTCGACCCTGATGTTGCCGAGCGGCCGAGCGAACTGGTCGTCTATGGCGGGATCGGTCGTGCCGCCCGCGACTGGGACTGTTTTGATCGGATCGTTGCTTCGCTGCGCAAGCTCGAGGGGGACCAGACCCTGGTCGTGCAGTCCGGCAAGCCGGTTGGAATCTTTCGCACCCATGCCGATGCGCCACGCGTGCTTATCGCCAACTCGAACCTGGTGCCGCATTGGGCGACGCTCGATCACTTCAATGAGCTCGACAAGGCCGGGCTGATGATGTTCGGCCAGATGACCGCGGGATCATGGATCTACATCGGCAGCCAGGGCATCGTGCAGGGTACTTATGAAACCTTCGTCGAGGTGGGCCGGCGTCACTACGGCGGCGATCTCGCGGGCAAGTGGATATTGACGGCGGGCCTCGGCGGCATGGGCGGCGCGCAGCCGCTTGCGGCGACGATGGCGGGTGCATCGATGCTAGCGGTCGAATGTCAGCCGAGCCGCATCGAGATGCGCTTGCGTACGGGCTATCTCGACCGGCAGGCAGGTACGCTGGACGAGGCGCTTGCGATCATGGCGCAGGCGGTGGAGAGCAGGAAGCCGGTCTCGGTCGGCCTGCTCGGCAATGCCGCCGATATATTTCCTGAACTGGTGCGCCGTGGTGTCCGGCCTGGCATCGTCACCGACCAGACCAGCGCGCACGATCCGATCAACGGTTACCTGCCCAAGGGTTGGACGCTCGCGGAATGGGAGACGCGACGGCAGGCCGACCCGAAAGCGGTTGAAGCAGCCGCCAAGACCTCGATGGTCGGTCATGTTCAGGCCATGCTGGATTTCCACGCCCAGGGCGTTCCGACCCTCGACTATGGCAACAACATCCGCCAGATGGCGAAGGATATGGGGCTGAAGAACGCCTTCGATTTCCCGGGGTTCGTTCCAGCCTATATCCGTCCGCTGTTCTGTCGCGGCGTCGGGCCGTTTCGCTGGGCTGCGCTCTCGGGTGATCCCGAGGACATCTTCCGCACTGACGCCAAGGTCAAGGAACTGATGCCCGACGACAAGCATCTTCACAACTGGCTCGACATGGCCCGGGCGCGGATCAAGTTCCAGGGATTGCCGGCAAGGATCTGCTGGGTCGGTCTTGGCGACCGCCATCGGCTCGGCATGGCGTTCAATGAAATGGTGGCGAAGGGCGAGCTGAAGGCTCCGATCGTGATCGGCCGCGATCATCTCGACAGCGGCTCGGTTGCGAGCCCGAACCGTGAAACCGAAGCGATGCGCGACGGCTCAGACGCGGTATCCGATTGGCCGCTGCTCAATGCGCTGCTCAACTGCGCGAGCGGAGCCACGTGGGTGTCGCTGCACCATGGCGGCGGCGTGGGGATCGGCTATTCGCAGCACGCCGGCATGGTCATTGTCGCCGACGGGACTCCGGAGGCGTCGCGCCGCATCGAGAGGGTGCTTTGGAACGATCCGGCGTCTGGTGTTATGCGTCATGCCGACGCCGGTTACGAAAGTGCGATTGCATGTGCCCATGCCAACGGACTCGATCTGCCGGGTTTGACGTAGCCGTATACGGGCCAGCTATCGAGCAAGCCTAACGAGGTACGAGCACGAGTGCGAGACCCGGGAACAACAGCAGAATCAGAACGGCCAGCATATAGACGCCGACGAAGGGCAGCACTCCGCTGAAGACGTCGGTGATGGGCCCGGGTGTCCGCCGCATACCCTGCAAGACGTACATGACAGTTCCGTCCGGCGGGCTGATCATGGCGATCTCGATCAGCATGGTGACGATGACGCCGAACCAGATCGGGTCATAGCCGAGGCTCTTTACAACCGGAAAGACCACCGGAATCGTCGTGATGATCATGGAGAAGCCCTCCATGAAGGTGCCGAGCGCCAGATAGAATCCGATGATGACCAGCATGATCGCCCACGCGGGCAGCGACAGGGCGCTGACGATCTCCGCCAGCGTCTGCGGCACACGCAGTTGCGTCATGATGAAGTTCAGCATGTACGCACCGAACAGGATCAGGCCGAGCATCGCAGTGTTACGCGCGGTCGCTTCCGCCGACTCGTTCAGGAGCTTGAAACTGAGCTTTCGGGCGACAAGGGCGAACACGAGGGAGGCGACCACGCCAAGCGCAGCGGCTTCGGTCGGCGTCGCGATGCCGCCGTAGATCGTCCCGAGGACGATCAGGATCAGAAGCGTCGTCGGCATCAGGTCGACGAGGCTTTGCCATCTTTCCTTCGCGGTGATCGTTGGAAGCGCTTCCTTGTTCGGCTGGCGCAGGCCATGGATGAAGATGACGGCGAAAAACAACATGCATACGAGCAAACTCGGAACGATGGCGGCAATATACATTTTGCCCACCGATGTCTCCGTCATGAGCCCATAGACGATGAACGTGATGCCGGGGGGTATCAGGTTGCCGAGGGCGCCGCCGGCGGCCAATGAGCCCAGCACCATGCGCTGATCGTAATCCTTCTTCTCGAAGTAGGGCAGTGCGACCGAGCCCATGGTGGCCGCGGTTGCCACGCTCGATCCCGAGATCGCGGAGAATACGGCGCAAGAGGCAATGTTCGTATGCAACAGACCGCCCGGCCAACGGCGCATCCAGATATTGAGCGCGCGATAGAGTTGCTCGGACAGGCCTGACCGCAACAGGATCTCGCCCATCAGCAAAAAGAGCGGTACGGCCACCAGCACGAAACTCGATGACGGCGCCCAGATGACCTGACCCAGAAACAGCCAGAACGGCCGCTCGGAGAACATGAACCCCGACAACAGCGCCAGCGCGCCGAGCACGACGGCGATATAGACGCCCGAGCCAAAGAACACGAGGAACAGGCCGACCAGCATCATGATCTCGCCGATCGGTAGCGCAGCCGCACCCTGGCTCGCTGCGAAGATGGCGAGAGCGAGCATGACGAGCAGGAAGACAATGGCAATCATGGCTGCGCCTTTCCATTTCCGCTTCGGGCGGGCGCCAGGCCGACCGCTTCCAGCGCTTCTTGCGTCTCTTCCTGATAGCCGCGGGGACCGAGCAGCTTGTCGACCTCGGCGGCGTCACCCGCTACAATCAGGCAAATGACCTCCAGCAACAGGACAACGGAAAAAAGCGCGAGCATCGTGATGCCGACGGCCCACAGGCCTTGGGGTATCACGAGCGGAACAGCCAATGCACTGGTGTCCTTTGCGTTGAAGAGCATGCTCTCGCCGACAAGACCCCATGCGCACCAGGCGAGGAATACCGACAATCCGGTCAGGAGCACCAGGGCAATTGCGTGAAGGTATTGGCGAACGCCAAGGGGCAGGCGATTGACCAGCACGTCGATGCGAATATGGGAGCGCGTTGCCAGTGCATGGGCGAGCCCCCAGGCAAGGCCAAAAGCAAGCATGTAGCTAGTAATCTCGGTGGTCGCGCTCGAGGAAAAGCCGCCGAAGTTGCGGCAGATGACATCGACCGTAATGAACACGGCGCACAAGATGAAATTCCAGCCCGCCACGTAGTTCATGAACGCCGCGACAGCGCTCGCGGCCTTCCGTGCTCTCCGCGGATATTCCGTTGCACGCATGGCAGTTTGAGATACGCGTTCATTCGCGACGTTTGACATCGGGTTCGAGTTCTCCCGCCTCGTTTTGCCAACTTGACCCGATGCCCTGACTCCCGACTTCGGTGAGCCTCCAGGGGCGCTCGTCAGTTCGGTGCAAATTTTATTCCCGTGATTGGAGCGACGGCTTCATTGTAGATGTCACCACACTTCGCACCACAGCGTTTCACCCAACCTGGAATGACGACGGTCTCCACGATCTTCTTGAGGGTGGCCTTGTCCTCGGCGGTCGCTTCCACGACCTTCATCGCCTTGTCCGTGACAAGTGTATGGATCTTGCATCCCTCCGCCTTGCCGGCGTTGCAGTCGAGTCCGTCCTGGGTCGCCTGGGCGCCAAGCTTCCATTGTGCCAGTTCGACCTCCTTCATCGTCGCGGTGATCAGGTCTCGCGTCGGCTGGTCGAGCTTTTTCCACCATGCCGTGTTGACGTAGTAGGCGGCGATCGCCCATCCGACCGAGAGGTTGTAGATGCTGGTCGTTACCTCGTACCACTTCGCCGCATTGCCCGAGCCGGTGCCCGTCACGGCGCAGTCGGCAACGCCGCGCTCGAGCGCACTGTAGACCTCGGGAAACCCTATCGAGACAGGCTGTGCGCCGATCGCCGTCACAAAGTCATTGAGCGAGGCGCCGAAGGTGCGGATTTTTCGGCCCTTGAGGTCGGCAAGGCTGGAGACCGGCTGGCGACACCAGATCACCTGTGCCGGGAAGGGATAGACCGCGACGATCTGGCTGCCGAACTTTTCCAGTTCCTTGTTGGCAAGCGGGACCAGGGCGAGCGCCGTCTTTCGGGCCTGTTCGATGTCGGGATGCAGGCCTGCCAGATCGATCCCGTCGAGGAACGGCACGTCGCCGGAAACGGTCGAGAGCGGGGCTGCGCCGATATCGACTTGCCCGGCGCGAATGAGACGCAGCACTTCGGGACCGTTCAGGTTCATTTCCGGCCAGGCCGACAGCTTGACGTCGATTTGTCCGTTTGACTTGGCCTTCAGCCCGTCGCGCAGGATCGGCTGATCGACCTTGGTGAACTGCGGCTGTGTACCAAAGGGTTGGGTCACGATCGTGACAGTCATCTTCTGCTGCGCGTCGGCTGTCGCGGCCGTCCCGAGCCACAACACAGCAATGGCTGTTAGCACCCGATGGCGTGGCGTCATCACAAACATCTCCTCTGATCTCGGCGTGGGCCTTGAGTGAGCTGTTGCAATATTCGCACCAACCTCTCGCCGACTTCTTCTGCGCGGATCAGTCATGCACTCGGCTAATGCTTGCAAACTGGGCAATGAGCCCACCACAACGCCTTGATCACGTGCTGGCGTCGCGATCCGATCTGTGTAGGATCGCAGATGTAGTCTGCGACTTGTCAGGATTGGGGACGTTCTAGTGGCGTTGATCGAGGTAGCGCCGGTCAGGATCGGTGTCGACATCGGCGGCACATTTACTGACCTGCAGATTTATGACGCCCGCACGGGCGCAATCGTTGGTTACAAGACGCCGACGACACCACAGGATCCTTCCATCGGTCTGATGACCGGAATCAAGGAAGCGGCAGCCCGTTACAATTTCACGCTTCCCGATGTGGGCTTCCTGCTCCACGGTACGACGATCGCCACCAATGCGATCCTGGAGCGCAAGCTCCCCAAGGCAGTGCTCGTGACCACGGCAGGCTTCGAGGATGTGCTCGAGATTGGCCGCCACGTTCGGCGCGAAGTCTATGCCCTCAGTCCGCAGCAGCCGCCGACGCTGATCCCGCGCGACTGCCGCATCGGCGTCGCTGAAAGGATACGGGCTGACGGCCGTGTCGAGCTGCCCCTGACGCCTGCGGCGCTGGAAAACCTCGCCGCGGCGATCGACAGGATAGATCCGGTCAGCGTCGCCGTCTGCCTGATGAATTCCTACCTCAACCCGCAGCACGAACAAGACATTGCCGGGTATCTTGCAAAGACCCGGCCTGCGCTGAAAGTCTCGTGCGCAAGCGCCCTGAGTGCTGAGATTCGCGAATATGAGCGCACGTCGACCACCGTGCTCAACGCGGTATTGATTCCGGTCATTGCGGGATATCTCGACAAGCTCACGCACCGCATGGAGACGGAAGGGTTTCGGCCGCGGTTGCTTCTCGTGCAATCCAACGGCGGTGTGTGCTCCGCCAGGACGGCGGCTCTGGAGCCGGTACGGCTTCTGCTCTCGGGACCGTCGGGCGGGAGCGCGGCCTGCGCATTGTTGAGCAAGATCCTCGGCCGGGACAACTTGATTGGCGTCGACATGGGTGGGACCAGCTTCGACGTCTCGGTCGTGCGCAACGGCCGCGTCAATGTCGTCATGCAGGGCGAGGTCGATCGCATGCCGGTCCGCATCCCGATGGTCGAAATTCGCGCCATCGGCGCGGGCGGTGGCTCACTCGCCAAGGTGCAGCGGGGCAAGCGGCTGACGGTCGGGCCTGAAAGCGCCGGCTCATATCCGGGCCCCGCCTGCTATGGCCGCGGCGGCGTCGGGGCGACGGTGACGGATGCGAATGTCACGCTCGGCCGGATCGACGGCGAAAAATTCCTGGGCGGCGGGATGCGTCTCGACAGCGAAGCGGCACGCGGGGCGATCGACGCCGAGGTGGCCAAGCCGCTCAGCCTCGCGACCGAGCCCGCGGCGGAGGGATTGCTGGCCGTGGTCAACGCGAATTTGGGTGCCGCGATCCGCTTGTCGCTGTTCGAGAAGGGCGTCGATCCGCGCGAGTTCACCATGATCGCGTTCGGCGGCGCGGCCGGGCTGCACGCGGTCGCGGTTGCCGACGAGACGGGGATCGGGCGTGTCGTATTCCCGGAAAATGCCAGCACATTGTCCGCCTATGGCATTCTTCATTCGGATCTGATTCATGACCTCGTCCGCTCGCGTGTGCTCGACGCGACGCCCGAAAAGCTCGGCGCGATCGCGCCACTGCTCGAAAGCCTCGTTACCGATGCGCGGGCAAGGCTCGATGCCGACGCCATCCCCGAGAATGACCGTCACATCGAACTCGCTGCCGACATGCACTACAAGGGGCAGGCCTTCGAGCTTACGGTGCCGTTGCGCTCCCTACAGCTCGATGAGGCGGCGCTGTCGGTGCTGATAGATGATTTTCACGATCTTCATCGTCAATATTTCTCCTATTCAAATCCAGGTTCGCCCGTCGAGATCGTGTCGTTGCGTGCCTCGGCGATCGGCCGCTTGCCCAAGCCTGCAGCCAAGGGGGCGGCTTCGCGCGACAGCGGCCAGCCGATCGGCAAGCGCAAGATCTGGCTTTCCGGCGGTTGGCGGGATGTTGCGGTATGGAACCGCGCCGACGTGTTTCCGGGCGCGACGATCGAAGGGCCGGCCGTCATCGAGGAAGCCTACACCAGTGTTCTGCTCGCTGAAGGATGGAGTTGTCAGCGCGACAAGAGCGGCCACCTCGTGGCGGGGAGGCAGGGATGAACGTGAACATCGCGGACGCCGAGATTTCGCCGATCGAGCTCGAGATCATCTACAACGCCCTGACCGCCGCTGCCGCCGAGATGGACGTTACCATCTGGCGCACAAGTCGCTCGACCATCGTGCGGGAATTGCTCGACTACTCGACGGCGATCTTCGACCGCGACGGCTGGAACGTTGCGCAGGCGGCGCGCATCCCGAGTCATCTGAATTCGATGAGCTATTTCCTCACCGAGATACTGGCTCCTCACATTCCGCCCGACGGATGGGGGCCCGACGACGTCGTCATATCAAATGACCCGTACTGCGGAGGCCAGCATCTACCCGATATCGTCGCCTACAAGGCAGTCTTTCGCAATGGCCGGCGTATCGGGTTCGTCGGGGCGTTGTGCCACCATCTCGACGTCGGGGGCTCCTCACCGGGCAGTTACGGCTCGAGTGCGACGGAAATCTTCCAGGAAGGCCTGCGAATTCCGCCAGTGAAGATCGTCGAAGACGGAAAGCTCAACGGGCCGATCCGCGCCATCATCCTGCAGAATGTTCGCCAGCCGGACATTCTGTGGGGAGATTTGCAGTCGCAACTTGCCTCGCTCGACATCGGGGCGGCAAGCGTTGAGCGCCTTGCCGCAAAGCTCGGAGAGGCGCGCTTCGAGGCGGCGACCCGTCAATTGCTCGATCGCTCCGAGGCGGCCATGAGGGCCGTGATCGGCCGTATTCCCGATGGCTCTTACGAGTTCGAGGATCACGTCGACGACGACGGGATTTCGGATACGCCGATCCGCATTCACGCCAGGCTGACGGTCGAAGGCGACGAACTCACGGTCGATCTCTCTGGCTGCAGCCCGCAGGTGATGGGGCCGAGCAATGCAACGCTGTCGTCGACATGCTCGACGGTCTTCTATGCGTTGATCGCTTCTGCAGACGTACCGATCGCGGCGAATGCGGGTTGCTATCGTCCGGTCAGGATCGTTGCGCCGCCCGGCCTGTGCGTGAGTGCGGCCGTGCCGGCACCTGTCGTGCATCGCATCGCCATCGGTCACCGGTTGGCCACGGTGTTGTTCGGCGCGCTGCACCAGGCCGTGCCGGAACGCATGCCGGCAGCCTATTATGCAGTGTCCTACGTCGTAACGCTGCAAACCATCGATCCCGAGCTTGGCCGTCGCGTTCTCGTCGAGATCGAGGTCGGCGGTATCGGCGCACTGCCGGTTTCGGACGGCGCGTCGGCGCTGTCGTTCGGCATGCACAACAACGCGAACATTCCGATGGAGATGATCGAAAGCGACATGCCGGTGACGTTTATGGGGTACGGGCTGCTGACCGATACCGGTGGACCCGGTCAATGGCGCGGCGGGCTGGGCCTGTGGCGCGAATGGCGGATCGACTGCCCGATGGCGCAGCTTTCCACCAATCTCGATCGTTTCAAGTTCCGTCCATTCGGTCTGGCTGGCGGCGAGTCCGCGGCGCCAAGCGCTCTGTATTTGATCCGCGACGGTAAGAAGCAGGCATTGCGGTCCAAGGTCACTAACATGATGGTGAAAAACGGGGACATCATCCGGCTCGAGACGTCAGGCGGTGGCGGCTTCGGCGAAGCGCGGTTGCGGGCGCGGGAGCTTGTCGAGCGGGATATCCGCCTTGGCTATGTGAGTGCCGCGGCCGCGAAGGCCAGTTACGGGTAGGGCAGTTGAGCCGTGGACTCCTGTGCTTCCCTTTGACTTGCGCCGCATGGAAGTCATCGGTTTGTTTGGGCGCTGCGTACAAATTGACCCGAACACCGTCCCCCGGAGGGCTTGGCCGCTCACTCAGGTGATCTCGTCCGCGGGCCCTAAGGGTAAGACCCGATGGCGATGGGGGGGTATTTCGCTAGGTTCTTAGCACCCGCAGCAATCCACGAGGGTGTGATGGAAGCCGCTCCGGCGAAATCGGGCCGTGAGGCCGTTCTGGTCGATCTGGCCCTGCAGGGTGGCGGTTCTCATGGCGCATTCACGTGGGGTGTGCTCGACCGGCTGCTGGAGGAATCCTGGCTGCGGATCGATGGCATCTCCGGCACCTCCGCAGGCGCGATGAATGCCGTGGTGCTGGTCGATGGCTATGAAAAGGGCGGCCCCGAGGGCGCGCGGGCAGCACTCGAAGAGTTCTGGCGGCGCGTCTCGCATTCCGCCCGGTTCAGCCCGATCCGGCGCAGCCCGATGGATGTTCTCCTCGGCCGGTGGAGCCTGGACAACTCGCCATTCTTTC
>DAIMKE010000134.1:0-494 GCA_036721875.1 Bradyrhizobium sp.
AGTCGATCCTGTGCGCCCTGGCGGCGAGCCGCTGCGACATCTTCCGCGCGTTGCGCCGCGGCCTGCGCAGCCCGATTGTGGCCACGCGCATCCGCGTCTGGCTGCCCCTCCTCCGCTATACGCTGTTCCGCCTGGTCGGCCACATCGCGCGCGCGTTGCGCCTCGGCCACAGCGTCCCCCGGTCGTTCGTCCGGTTCTGAAGCATCCTCAATCGGCGGCAACGCTGCAATCGCCTCGTTGATAATTTGACGTGCGCGATCCTCCACGGCCTGCCGCGTTTCACGCGACAACTCGGACCTCGGCACCATGTCGTGACGCGGATCGGACAGGTCCTCCCAGGTGGGAAGCATCCGCACATAAATCGCAAAATCCGGAACAACCAAGATCTCTCCGGAGCGATCGGCTGCGACCTGCAGATCGATCCCCATCGTGGCGATATGAATGTCGGATGTTTCGTCGCCCTGGCCGGTCGCGTCAAAGCGCGGCAGCAAAAA
>DAIMKE010000134.1:504-1530 GCA_036721875.1 Bradyrhizobium sp.
CCACTTACCAGCTTGGCCGAAGGCTTAACGCCAAAGATGAATTCACCGATGTTGCCTTCGCCGGTGCATTTTTGCACGGCCAACCGCAGAAGGGCCTCTACAACGGCCTCCTTCGCTTCGGTCAAATCCGAGCCGATGGCGGCTCGCATTCCACGTTCGACCGCATCCAAATTCACGCCACGCGGCGTGGCTGGCGGCGGCGATCTAGGCGGCGTAGCAGCGTTGGTCATGCTTGAACGCCCTCACGCTGGTCTTGCCGTCGCACGGCGAGCACGCCGTCGAGATGCTCCATCGCCTGTCTTCGCAGTCGCGCGATGCCTTCCTTTACGTCGGGAGGCATGGACCCGGCCCCGCCATGGGGATCGACGAGCACCGAGACGAAGGCTTGCGCCATCCGCGCGCCCGCCCGGCGCCGATCGATGCGCAGCGGTTCGATGCCCTCCCGCCAGATGGTGTCCGCAAGCGCGGGCGGGACATTGATCACATCCATGAAGGCGCGAAACTCGCGCCAATGTTGTGGCGCGTGGGGCCGCATCCGCTCTGGTGGTTGCAGCTTGTGCTCGGCGGCGTTGAGCCAATCCAGCACGGTTGCCTCAACGACCGTGCGCGCTCCAACGCTGCGGAGCCGGGCGATAACATGGCGCGCCTTGGCTGTGCGCGAGTCTCCAGGAATCCCGGGAAGCGCGGCCTCAACTGCGGCATGATAAACTTCCACTCTCGTCTGTGCCAAAATCCGGACCGGAAGCACCGCGCGCGCCTCTTGCACGAACGCCTGGTTGGGGACAACAATCGTGTTGCCACTCGTGACCTCGCGCGCCGTTGCCCGCTGGAACGGATTAACATCGGCGAAGCGGTCATGGCGGATGACCAAGCCGCCTGGACGAACGCGCATCGTGCGTCCGCTTTCGAGCGCGAACTCGACGACCTCGCGTTCGTCCTCATCGTCGCCGGCCGTCAAATCGATGACTGTCTCGTCCGTTAACGTGGGGCCGCGAACGTCCAGCTCGAGATCAACCGGGGCTACGT
>DAIMKE010000134.1:1540-9861 GCA_036721875.1 Bradyrhizobium sp.
CCCGCGCCTCGGCCTTCGCCGCCGTTGCCGCCTTGGCAAGGCGGCTACCGATACGCCCAGGGCCGGCCAGATCTGGATGTGAGGCAAGCGCGGCATAGGTCACGCCAAGGCGATCGACGAATTCGCGGTCAGCAATGACGATAATTTCCTCGGGCAGCCACTTTCGGCCAAGAAGAATGGCAAACGCATCGCGCGGCGGCGCAACAACGACGAGACGCTTCCAGGAATTGCGGCTGCGACCACTTTCAATGCTCGCAAGTTCCGCATCCAGCGCCTGCAGCGTTGCAAGGCGAAGGAAGCCGCTCGCGAGGCGCTTCTTGATATGCTCACCCTGATCGTCGTCGGTGCAAATTCTGCGCTTACCCAGCAGCAATTCGTAGTCGCTCGAAAAGGCGATGACGCTCGGGCTCGACTTGCGGGACATTGCTCCCGCGATTTCCGTGAGCATCGAGCCGATGGGCGTGTCATTTTCAAATTCATTGAACGCCGCGTCCACGGCGCTTTCGGCACCGCTCAGTCTTTGCCGCTCCGCGCCGTCGGCGCTGAGTTCGATCTGCCGCTTGATGACGGCAAGGACGGTGCTTGCAGAACGGCGTTCCAGAAACGTGTCGGCGCCTGCATCCGCTTCGCCCAGCACCTCATGTGCGGTGGCGAGGCCGCAGGGAAGGCTCATTGCGCGCCGAACATTCCCCATTGAATGTCGAAGAATGCCTGCCGTGCTCGCGTCCGCACTTGCGCGGGCTGCATCCGACAGCGCGCGAAGCGCGGCGGCGCCTTGCCCGCCGGCGGAATGAAATTGAAATCCAGCCTCCGTGACCTGACCGATGTCTGGGTCAACCGCAAAGCAATCGTCCGAGGAACGGACCAGGACGCGAGATGGTGGGCCGCCGGTGGATGGGCGTACCGTCAGGCCGACGTTCACGAGTAGACCTGCCAACCGCCGGTGCGCATAAACATCCTGCGTTATCGCAAACACCGGTGTTTCCGGATGATGGACGACCAGCATCCGCAGGAATTCATCGACCTCGTCCTCCCATGCAGAACCAAGGCGCGCGAGGCCCGGCGGACCGAGGTCGAGAATGCAAGCATCCGCCGGGCGACCTTTTGAAAGGGCCGGATGTTGCAACGCGCTCTTTACGTTTGAACGTGGACATATGCCGAAAAAGGCAAAGGGCGCAGTCGCGGATTGGCAGATCTCCGCGCGATGGTCCTGGAGCTGGTCGAGCGCCGCGCCATGGCGCACGCGGCCGAACAGTTCGTACAGCGCCTCGCGGAAGGGGCGCGGCGCGTCTTCGCCGCCCAGGGCGCCAAACGTCGGATACAGTTCACCGAGTGTAGGATGCGCAAGATGCGGTTTGGATGCGTCGCGTAACTTGAGATGATGTAGGTGTCCGATTGTAACGTGAAGCTTGCCAAGCTCGGGTGACAGTTCGGGCTCACCCACCTGTCCGCGCGTCAGGTGTAGGCCGTTGTGCTTCGTGATTTCATGCCGATCCACCAAAACCCGGCGCTGAGTTGTTCCAGTGCCGGACCCGCGCCACGGATAATAGAGTGTCCGGAAATCGGCGACGGGGAGACACCACTTGTATGCGCCGCTGGCGCGCTCCGGTGATGAACCAATCATCGCCAGCATAGCCAAGGGATGCAGGATCGACATATCGCGCGAACCGCGCGGCCATTGAAGTGTCGCCACCGAGGTCCGCTCGCGTAAGACCTTCAAGAACAGTTCAAGCATGGCGAGCGTCGGCCGGTTAAGAGGCACGGCCGGGCGGGCTCCTTCTGCTTCGAGGTCTACAAAAGTGAGCCGCCGCGCCGCGGCCAATGCATCGGCGATGTTAAGCGCGGCGAACCGGGTCCGTTTCACGGTGAGGACCGCTTGGCGCGCATGACGCTCACGGTCCACCGAGGTCTGATGTTCCTTGTAGCGCTCGAACGTCCGCCGCCGTTCGGCTTCCGCCTTCTCTCGCGCCTCACGTATATCTTTGATGCCCTGCGGCCGCCTATCCTTGAAGTCTTGGGGGCGTCGGCTCATCGACGCCTCCGGCATTTACGCGCCTGAATGGCCTTCGTCTTTGGCGCCTGCGGACGCATTACTGATGCGGCATATGCGGCGTCAGCGGCATCATCGTCGCTTCGCTCGCTTGCCTTGAAGAATCGCCGGACCTCTGCTGCGGCGGGCAGCGGAAGATCGCGCAGCGCTTTGGTGGAAACGCTCACCGAGCCAGACATCCTTCGAAAGCGTCCATCCACCGCCATGGTGTTCAGCAGGCGACATACCGTGCGAAGCGGAAGCTGCTGGCGCTTGGCAGGGTCGGGAACAATGACGATGGTGTGATTTTCGGTAACGTAGCCACGCCCGCCGATCACGTCGGATTGGCGTATCATTGCGCCGATAAGTCGGCGCTTTTGCCGTCGATTGCTTGTGCGCTGCAGGATGATGGCGTCGGAGCGGACAATAGCGCTGCTGTCCTTGGGAATTTTAGCGAAACCTATGTCGCCGGCGTCGCCATCCTGCGGCCGACATTTTTCATTGGCGCGCACATTGTGAGCCCAAAAAAGCGGAACTTCAGTCGGCCGCGGTTTTTTGCCGATGCGATAGCGATGCTGCTCGCGATTCCAAACAAAGTAACCAGTCTTCGCCAAATAGCCGTAGTCGCTAAGTGTCGCCAATCCCGGCTGAAAAAGCGCTGCACCTTCTCCATCGTCCGGCAGTGCCCAGACATGGCTGGTAGGCTGGGAGGGAAGCTCCAGGCTACCGAGGTCACGATTGGGCTCGTCGATCAAAAGAAGGGATGTCTTGGCGACCACCGGACGCATCGAACCGTCGGTGCGTCGAAGCACAATCACGCAAAGATCGTAGAGCACGTCGAGAAAGACGTCGCTGCGCTTGTCGATCAGGTCGAGGCGCAGCACCGAAGCCTTTTCTAAGATGCGTTTGCGCAGCGCCGCGAAATAGGGACCGCCAACAAACGACATAGGGATGATGAGACAAATGATCCCGCCCGGCCGAACCCATTGCAGCGCCTGTTCCACGAATAGCGCGTAGAGGTTGACGTAGCCGTCGGAAATCACTGCGCGATAGCGCTTCCGCTGCGCGTTGGATGGCCGCAGAATTCGTCCGTAAGGGGGATTCCCGATGATAGCGTCGTAAAGAGGTTCCGGACGATCCAACTCCAGCGTGTTGGCGCGATCCACCAATCCGTCGAGTTCGATGCCGGAGGCCTCGATCTCGGCATCGAGCAAATCTGTCAGTAAAGCCTGCGAAAGCTCGGCAAGGCCTTCATCGATCTCTACACCGTGAAGTGTGTCGTTGATCGACTGAAGGATTGTTTTCGCGCGTGCACCCCGCTGGCGCCCTTGTGCGGCGATGCGCGCCGCCAATGGCACTAAGAAGGCTGCGCCTCCGGATGCCGGGTCGAGAATGCGATCCTGCCCGGGTTTGATGCCGGCGTTGATCAAAACGTCGATGGCGTAACGTGCGAGATGAGGTGGTGTGAAGTAAGCGGCGAGCCGCCGGCGCCGGGCAGGCGGCATCAGCAGCGCGTAAAGGCTCGCGATCCAGTAGTGCCGTTCGTCATGCGGCAGGCCCGAGAAGAATATTCTTGCCTCACGGTTGACGAGGCGCTTCTCGATGATGGCCTCACACACCTGCAGAGGCGTCATCCGAGAGCGCTTCAACGTCGAAGCAATGTGCCGCAGATCGTGCAGACGCCGGTTCAGCGTCGGTATCGCTTCTGACCCAAGCTTTGGCTTACTTTCGACGCGCATTCCGTTGCCCCGGCTCCCTCCAAGCGAGACACAAGTCGTCGGACGTCTGCCCTCTGCGGCGTTGGCGAGAACGATGTCGCCAAATTCCCGAGAGGGCATCCGTAACTGACCTCAACTCGCGCGTTCGGGATGGTCCCAGCGTCGGCGTTGCCGAAACAGGCCCTGCAGGTCTCCCCGATCCCCGACTTGCTGGGAACCGAGGATAACGCGCCACTTGGCATACGCCAAGGAAGTTGAACAAGAGCGGCGCCGCACGCTGCGTTTGGTCACCAGCGGTGACCACGCCGGAAACACACCTCCCCCTGCAGGGCCAATCCATTGCAAAGGCAGGCACAATTTGGGTTGCGGCGGGCACCGGGCTCATCGCCATAGTGCAGCCCAGGGGCGTAGCGCGTCCCAATGCAGGATTGGTGTCAAGATTCGAAGGCCGAGTTCACGTTCGAGATGCGGCGCATTGCGCGGCAAACGACGTTCAACTGTAAGAAATGCGTCACAGCGGAGTGCGATGGCTTCTTGCAGGAGCCGGCGATCGGCCTTGCTGAGATATCCGAATTTGGGCTCGTCGAGCCGAGCACTCAACGCCTCACTTTCGGCCGTGGGTCCCTCGGATGCGAGGCAGACCTCTGAATGGTCGGCAATATCCCAGAGCCATTGCAGGTGCCCCGGGTCGCGCTTTGCATGTGCTTCCTCCATGCTGCCGCGCGAAACGATCCATTCGAACATCGCTCGCTCATTCACAGCGAATATGTCGCGCAGGGCTTCGAGGTTGGCGATTCCGTTACTTACCCTGTGAATTCGATCTGACGCTTCGATAGGTTCTGCGTCGTAGATGTAGTTCCCATAGTCTCGGAGCGTCTGGGCGGTGCAGGAATCGAGGAATATCCGACGTGGCAAAGTTTCAAAGGGAGCAGTCATGTGCCGACCGTTTCTTGGTCTCGAAGTGTCCAGCTTTCCCTCTCCATAAGTCTCGGAGAAAAGTGCCCCTGAAATCGGTGCTAAGGGCTCGGGCGTTTCCGGCGGGCTACGAACGAGCGAAGGCCAATAGCGACGAAAAGTCCTGATTGTCGGCTGCCTTGAGCGTGTCGATATACTTCTGCCGCATCTGACCGGCATCTCCCAAATCGCCCCCGCCCCAGGTGAAGCGCGGGCGTTCGAGGCGAGCCGTCAGTACGTCTGCCATCAGCCGAGACCAGCGGCCATTTCCATCCGAAAACGGATGAACGGAGACAAGCGCGTGGTGAAACCGAGTTGCGATCTCGTCGGGGGAGAAAGTCTTGTTCTCGACCCAGAAGCGGGTGTTGTCCAAGACTTCGTATAGGCGTGGTTGAATTAGGGTACGGTCGACACCGAGGTTCGTATTGGTCGTGCGGTACTTGCCAGCCCAGCGCCACACTTTACGGAACATCCGTCGGTGCAGCTTTCGGGCGAAGGACTCGCTGACCGGGTCGTGGCGTCTTTGGAGCGCCCACACGCTGGCCGTTAAGATATTCTCTTGTTCAAGTTCGTTTAGCTCACGGCGCAGCGTGATGTGCGACGGAATTAGATCTGCCCTCTTGTCGGGAGGGACGATGGTGGCGTCATCTACCTGTTTGTGCAGGTCCGTCACCGGTTGTCATCCCAAAGTCTCGCCGGGCGGCGTAGCAGTTCATCTGCGAGGCGTTGTCGGGTCCGCTTGCGTTGTTCCTCATCGTCAACGCCCTGCGCTTCCAAACGCATTGTTTGTTCGACTGAAGAAAGTTGGCGATCCGCGATCTGTAGGGCGCGCTCCTCAAGCGTCGTCGTCAAAGGCTTGAAAGGCACAAATGCGTAGACCACGCGGCAGCCGAGCGCTTCAGCCGCCCGCTCCAAGCTTTGCATGGTGATGTTGCCCTTGCTCTCAGCCTTCTCCAATTCAACGATGCGGGGCTGTTTGACTTTCATCCGTTTGGCGAGTTGACCCGTGGTCATTCCGAGCGCTTCACGGATCGCGCGTACCCAACCCCGCGGCGGCCTCACTGCTTCGGTGAGGGGGCGGAGTTCATTGAGGCGCTTGTCGAGCTGCTCTGATGCGGTTACCATTTGATAAGATATAGCTTATCGCTAGACGCATTGTCAATAAGGAATATCGTATCGTAACTCAGGTGGAAAATAAGTGTTTTCTTATCACATCCTCAAGAGACGATCAGATATTTCTTATTATTTATCGATACAAGATAAGAAGCTAATCGCGGCTCTTGGGCCGACGAAGGGTGGGCGGACCGGTCTCACCCACAGGTGTTAATCATGATCATCAGCAGCGTAAGCCTCGTGCCGGCTGCAAGATGGCAATTTAACGAACAGGCAGTTGTCCGCTGTTGATGAACCGATCAAAGACATCCGTCTCCTGCTCTTCCGCTTGAAAGTGCGGGCCGTCTGTCTCGAACTGCAGCACGGTGATCTCCTGATCGTAACGATCAGAGCGAAAGCACATTTCGAACACCGGCTCGGGAAACCAAACGTCGGCTGGCTGCATGATGCCGGTGAGTGCGGCATCAGAGTAATCGCTTCGAGCCGCGAAAGCCCGCCCCGGCAATTCGAACACTGTGTTCTTAGTCCGGATATACCGTCCTGATTTCAGCGCGGCCTTGCTCGGCTTGGCCCAATTAGCAAAGCCCTCGTTCGACACGACCATAATCGCTCGCGTCTCGGTGTATTCTAGCCACCGCAAGATCGCCGCGGTCAATGACACCCCATAGCGCCTCGCGAGGCGGCTGAGGATGTCGAAGTCCGCCCGCTGCTTGGCCGGCAACTGCCGACGGAAGTCATGCAACGGCATCAGCAAAGCCGCAGCAAACTCGTCAGCTTCCTGTTCGATTCCCGATCCGTTACGACGCACCACGGCATTCTCATCGCAATAGATCCCACCGTCGAAGCTCACATCATCCTCGATAACTTGGCGATGCAAGACATAGTGGCCAAACTCATGACCGATTGTGAACGCCCGGCGACCATCCGATTGCCCGACATGATACATGATCGCCCACTGGCGCGGGCGCACCTCGCTGTAGACCAACGCGCCGACGCAGCCGGGGATGTTGCGTTCCACAACCTCATGAATCGGGCTCTGGGACGCGACTTGGCGAGAATATTCTAGGGCCAAGGCAGCGACGTCCACGGGGGTACGGTCGAACCGATCGGCGCCGAACACGTGGTCCAGCATCTGCGTGATGCGAGCCGCCTCTTTTAGCGGACGGGGTCGGCTCGCCTCGCTCATTTCCGTGTCTTCGTGTCTAGAATGCGGGCCATCTCGCGGATCTGCCGGCGCGTCTCCTTCGGCAAGCCGCTGTATTGCCGGAAGAACGCGGTGTCTTCGGCCTCATTCAGCGTCTGCTTGTCGCTACCGATCAGATAATCAACGGTCACGCCGAGGGCGCCAGCAATGGCGGACAGCTTTTCGGCAGACGGTCGAGGCGGATTCTTGTTCTCTAACTCCCAAATATAGCTCTTGGACGATCCGGTCTGTTGCGCGAGCTCGTCCAGGGTCAAGCTCTGCTTAGTTCGTAAGTCTTTGATCCGTTCGCCAAATTTCATCGCAAGCCCATGCAAGTGAATCCGCTCGGGGCGGTTCGGAGTAGACATACACTATGACCCTTGACAGGCGTATTCAAGCTCCCCATCTTTGTTCGGAGTAGACGCACTACGACTCATATCATCCCGAACATCGCGCGGGCGATGCGGAGATGCCGCTCCATCCCGGCCCGCCATCGAGGACGATATGAATATGCAGTCCATACCGAAGAACGGCCTCAATCCGTTCGACGATCCTCTTGACCGCATCCTCGCGGAGGTCGCGATCAGCGTTCAGTTGCCGCCGTCTCTGCACGATAAGGCGAAGGGCCGCTATGATGCGGTCCGGCGTCATCTCGAGGCCCAAGACGCATTCCGCGACCAGATCGAGCACTTCTATCCGCAAGGGTCGATGGCGATCGACGCGACGATCTCGACCCGTGGCACCGACGACGAGTACGACCTCGACATCGTCTCGCAGCTCGGTGGCCACTTTCGCGCCATGGCGCCGCTCGAAATTCTTACTGAGCTCGAAGCCGCACTGGTCGACTATCCGGTCCAGCGGATACTGCGCCAGACGCGTTGCGTTACTTTGTTCTACGCCGATAAGATGCATCTCGATGTGACCCCGGCCCTGCGCGTCTACAACGCCCTCGACCGCGAAAGCCACATCACCCACGCCAAAGGTCCAAGCTGGTCTGCCGATGATCGCCTCGTCGACATGAACGCGTATGGCTTCGCGCAATGGTACGCCAGCAAGACGCCCCTCGAACTCCGAATGGCGAAGGAATTCCACCGGCGCTGGCTCGATCACGCAGGCCTTGCATTTCGCGCTGATGCCGACGTCGACGATGTTCCTGACCAGTGCGACTTCGTGGTCAAAAACACCGCGACGCTCGCCCTGCAGCTCCTCAAGCGCTTCCGTAATATTCGCTACGCCAGCTATAGCGGGCGCATACCTCCCTCCGTGATGCTCTCCTATTATGCGGGCCTCGCAGCGCAGCCGAACATGTCCCTGAGTGCTATGC
>DAIMKE010000135.1:0-9857 GCA_036721875.1 Bradyrhizobium sp.
CCCTGGCCTACCCATCGCGACCGCATCGCCGAGGCTGCATCCTGCTTCGCAATTCTCGCCGGCAGCTGCGGCAAGATCGCACGGGACGTCTCGCTGATGATGCAGACCGACGTTGCCGAAGCGTTCGAGCCCGCCGGCGAAGGCCGCGGCGGCTCCTCGACCATGCCGCATAAGCGCAACCCGGTCGCTGCCGCGAGCGCGCTGGGCGCCGCCACCATGGCCCCGCAGCTCGCCGCGACGATTTTCGCCGCACAGGTGCAGGACCACGAGCGCAGCGCCGGCCCCTGGCACGCGGAATGGCCGACGCTACCGCAATTGATGCTGGTCACCTCGGGGGCGCTGGCCGCCATCGTCGACATCGCCGAGGGCCTCGACGTCGATGCCGCGCGCATGCGCAGCAATCTCGATGCGACGCAGGGGCTGATCATGGCCGAAGCCGTCACATTCGCGCTGGCCGAGACGATCGGCAAGAGCGATGCGCATCATCTCATTGAAGCTGCGAGCAAGCGTGCGGTCGCCGAGAGGAAGCATCTCCGCGAGATTTTGTCGGCCGATTCGCGGGTGACCGCGCACCTTTCGCCGGAAAAAATTGCGGCATTGTTCGAGCCGATGGCCTATCAGGGCGCCTCGCAGGCCCTGATCGATCGCCTGCTCGCTTCGCTGAACGAGGGTTGATGTCCTTGCCGGGCTTGACCCGGCAATCCATCATCTCGAAAAGAGACTTCTTGTTTTGGATGGATGCGCGGGGCGAGCCCGCGCATGACGAAGGAAAAAGCCATGCCGATGATCGACGCTGACGGGTGCCTGCTCAACGTATCCGTCGAAGGCCGCGACGGCGGACCGACGCTGATGCTGTCGAATTCGCTGGGCGCGACCATGCAGATGTGGGAGCCGCAGATGAAGGCGCTCACGCAGGTGTTCCGCGTCATCCGCTACGACCGGCGCGGCCACGGCAAGTCGAACGTGCCGCCCGGGCCTTATTCGATGGAACGTTTCGGCCGCGACGTGCTGGCGATCCTGGACGACCTCAACATCGCGAAGACGCATTGGTGCGGTCTGTCGATGGGCGGCATGGTCGGGCAATGGCTGGGCGCCAACGCCCCTGAACGGTTCGGCAAGCTGGTCCTCGCCAATACCGCCTGTCACTATCCGGACCCGACCAACTGGCTCAACCGCATCAAGGCGGTGAAGGAAGGCGGCATCGCAGCCGTGGCGGATACCGTGATCGCCGGCTGGCTGACGGCGGATTTTCGCGAGCGCGAACCGCAAATCACTGCGAATATGAAGGCAATGATGCTGGCTTCGCCGGTGGAAGGCTACCTCGCGTGCTGCGAGGCGCTTTCCACGCTCGACCAGCGCGAGCTGCTGCCGAAGATCAAGAGCCCCACGCTGGTGATCGCCGGACGTCACGACATGTCGACGCCGATTGCAGCCGGAGAATTCATCCGCAGCCGCATCCCCGGCGCCAGCATGACGATCCTCGATGCCGCGCACATTTCCAATGTCGAGCAGCCGCACGCCTTCACGGACGCGGTGGTCGGCTTTTTGACGCAACGCTGACTCTAACAACGTCATTGCGAGCGAAGCGAAGCAATCCAGTTCACCGCTTGCGGAAGCATGGATTGCTTCGTCGCTCCGCTCCTCGCAATGACGAAAGGAGACACCCATGAACGACGACAAGCGCCGGGAAGACGGCATGGCCCAGCGCCGAAAGGTGCTCGGCGATGAATGGGTCGACAAGTCGATCAAGAACCGCAACGCGTTCAACACCGACTTCCAGGACCTGATCACCCGCTATGCCTGGGGCGACATCTGGACCCGGCCGCACTTCGACCATCGCACCCGCCGCGTGCTCGTCATCGGCACCATGGTGGCGCTCGGCCAATGGGATGAATTCCGCCTGCATGTGCGCGCAGCGCTTGCCGAAGGCGGCTTCTCCCCCGACGACATCAAGGAAATCCTGCTGCAGCAGGCGATCTATTGCGGCGTGCCCGCAGCCAACCACGCGGTGAAGGAAGCGAATGCGATCATTGCGGAGTTGGAGTTGCTGAAAGGTTAGCTCGCCGCCAGCGGATAACTCATCAGCAGATCGGTGACAGCGCGAATCCGGTCATGGATGCGCACGGCCCCCTGCGGGGAATGTTCGGCGACGTAATCCAGAATCGATGCAAGGTTAGCAAGAGCAGGAAGCGTGTAGCGCAGCCTCATAGGCCATGCTTGGCCCAGACCGCCCGCACCTGCTCGTCGGTCGCGAACTCACCGCGATCCGCGGCGGCCTTGGAGCGAGCGATCGCCTCGCGCTCTTCCGGCGAAAGGATAACAGGCGCAACAAGATCGACGCCTGCAAGCTGCATGATGGCGCGCGCAATGTCGTACTGATCATCCGACGGCAGCCGGCGCACAGCATCCAATGCTTCATCAAGCAGCTTTGTCATTATCTCAATATATGGGAGGTTCGGTTGAAGTCGAGAACCGGCCGCGCTTTGGTTCGAAGGCTGCTGCGGCGCCACCAGGGCTAACTCATTTGCTGCCCCTGCCTCCGGGCTGATACCAAAAAGGGAAAGGCCCCGCCTTTCGGCGAGGCCTTCCTTGTCTATCAGTCCAAACTAACGGTCCTGACCGGGATCGGGTCTTTGCCCCTGACGGCCCGGGTCCTGCTGCTGCTGGCCGGGTTTCTGACCGCCGCCCTGCTGCTGACCGGGCTTCTGGCCCGGGTTCTGGTTCTGCTGGCCCGGGTTCTGATTCTGATTAGTCATTGAGCAATCTCCGTTGTTGAGACGTCGCCCGGGGTCAACAGAGAGCCGCCGGGTTGGTTGCGGGGAAACCGCGGTTCCGCCGCGATCATTCCGCGGCAAAGCCGTGGCCGGACTATGAAGTGGAACCAACCTGCGAGAACTAGCTCTGTACAAGCCGATTAAGCCGCACCGAGCGCTGTTGCCGCCCCCGGTTCCCACCTGTTAGAAACGCTACGACGCGTCGAAATGGGCTGCCGGAGCTCTCGCCGCGTCCGGGGACAAAACGGCAGCGCATGGATTATTTCGCCCAGCAACTGATCAACGGCCTCGTGCTTGGCTCGATCTACGGCCTGATCGCCATCGGCTACACCATGGTCTATGGCATCGTCGGCATGATCAATTTCGCCCATGGCGACATCTTCATGATCGGCGGCTTCATCGCGTTGATCACGTTTCTGATCCTGGTCTCGTTCGGCCTGACTGCCATTCCCCTCATCCTCCTGATCGTGCTCCTGGTATCGATGGCGATCACCGCGCTCTACGGCTGGACGGTGGAACGCATCGCCTACCGGCCGCTGCGCCATTCGTTCCGCCTCGCGCCGATGCTTTCGGCGATCGGCATGTCGTTCGTACTGACCAACTTTTCGCAGGTCGCCCAGGGCGCGCGGGTCAAGCCGGTGCCGCCGATCATCACCGGCGGCTACACCCTGCATGAGGGCGCCGAAGGCTTCAACGTACAGCTTTCCAACGTCCAGATCATCGTCGTCCTCACCACCGTGGTGCTGCTCGCGCTGTTCACCTGGCTGGTCTCGAGCACGCGGCTGGGCCGCGACATGCGTGCCTGCGAGCAGGACCAGACCATGGCCTCGCTGCTCGGCGTCGATGTCGACCGCACCATCTCGATGACCTTCGTGATCGGCGCAGCGTTGGCCGCCGTCGCCGGCATGATGTACCTGCTCTATTACGGCCTGGTCGATTTCTTCATGGGCTTCGTCGCCGGCATCAAGGCGTTTACCGCCGCGGTCCTCGGCGGCATCGGCTCGCTGCCCGGGGCGATGCTGGGCGGACTCCTCATCGGTTTGATCGAGACGCTATGGTCGGCCTACTTCTCGGTCGAGTACAAGGACGTCGCCGCGTTCTCGATCCTGATCGTGGTCCTGATCTTCCTTCCGACCGGCCTGCTCGGCCGGCCCGAAGTCGAAAAAGTCTGACGGGCGCCAGCGTGAGCGCCCCCCTCGCCGCCCAAACCTCGCACGCACCGGGTGCCGCCTTTATCCTGAAGAAAGCGTTGATCAGCGCGCTGGTCGCGCTGGTGCTGTTTTCGCTGATGATCGGCGTGCGCACCGACGCCGGACCGGACGGACAACTGACCTACTGGACACGGTTCGGCGATCTCGCCGCCGTTGTTGCGACCGTGTTCGGCGGCAGCATCGTCATCGAACTGCTGCGGCAATGGTGGGGACCGGTCGGCACGGTCCGCGTGGTACCGCCTGCGGTGCAGAGCACGCTTTCGCTCGCCGGGCGGCTGATCGCGCCGGTGCTGCTGGTGTTCACCTTCCTCGTGCCGGTCATCTTCTACAACGAGCGCTACATTCTCGACCTCGGCATCCTCGTGCTCACTTACGTGATGCTCGGCTGGGGACTGAACGTGGTGGTTGGCCTCGCCGGCCTGCTCGACCTCGGCTATGTCGCATTCTATGCGGTGGGCGCTTATTCCTACGCGCTGCTGGCGACCAATTTCGGGCTGTCGTTCTGGATCTGCCTGCCGCTCGCCGGCATCCTCGCCGCCTTCTGGGGCGTGCTGCTCGGCTTTCCCGTGCTGCGGCTGCGCGGCGATTACCTCGCCATCGTCACGCTGGCCTTTGGCGAAATCATCCGCCTCGTCCTCCTCAACTGGCAGAGCGTGACCGGCGGGCCGAACGGCGTCACCGGCATTCCGCGGCCAACCCTGTTCGGCATTCCGCTCTCGGCGGGCGATGACGGGCTCGCCGCCATGCTCGGCATCGAATACTCGCCGACCCACCGCATCGTATTCCTGTTTTACATTATCCTGGCGCTGGCGCTGCTCACCAACTGGGTCACGATCCGCCTGCGCCGCCTGCCGATCGGCCGCGCCTGGGAAGCGTTGCGCGAAGACGAAGTCGCCTGCCGGGCGCTCGGCATCAACACCACGACGACCAAGCTCACGGCGTTCGCGACCGGGGCGATGTTCGGCGGCTTTGCCGGCGCCTTCTTCGCGACGCGACAGGGGTTCATCAGCCCGGAGTCCTTCACCTTCCATGAATCGGCGCTGGTGCTGGCGATCGTGGTGCTCGGCGGCATGGGCTCGCAGCTCGCCGTGGTGCTCGCGGCGCTCGCCATGATCGGCGGCTTCGAGCTGTTCCGCGGGCTCGATCAGTATCGCATGCTGGTGTTCGGCATGGCGATGGTGCTGTTGATGATCTGGCGGCCACGCGGCCTGATCGGCCATCGCGCCCCCACCGTGTTCCTGAAGAGCAGCCAGGCGATCTCATCCGACCTCGTCAAGGAGGGACACGGATGAGCGGCGATCACATCCTGGCCGTCGATCGCCTGACGATGCGCTTCGGCGGCATCGTCGCCGTCAACGAACTCTCCTTCAACGCCGAGCGGCGCAAGATCACCGCGCTGATCGGCCCGAACGGCGCCGGCAAGACCACTGTCTTCAACTGCATCACTGGCTTCTACAAGCCGACCTCCGGCGCCATTCGGCTCGTCCATGATGACGGCCACACGATTCAGCTCGAACGGCTGAACGATTTCCGGATCTCCAAGCTCGCCCGGGTCGCGCGCACGTTCCAGAACATCCGGCTGTTTCCCGGCATGACGGCGCTGGAGAACCTGATGGTGGCGCAGCACAACGCGCTGATGCGCGCTTCCGGGCTGACGTTCCTGGGCCTGATCGGCGCACCGTCCTGGCGCGACGCCGAGCGGGCCGCGATCGATCTGGCGCGGACATGGCTCGATCGCATCGGGCTCTTGGACCGCGCTGACGATGCCGCGGGCAACCTGCCCTATGGCGACCAGCGGCGCCTGGAAATCGCGCGCGCGATGTGCACCCAGCCCGCGCTGCTTTGCCTCGATGAGCCGGCAGCGGGGCTGAACGCGCGGGAAAGCGCGGCCTTGAGCGAACTCCTGCTTTCGATCCGCGCCGATCAGGGCACTTCTATCCTGCTGATCGAGCACGACATGTCGGTGGTGATGGAAATCTCCGACCACGTCGTCGTGATGGACTACGGCGTCAAGATCGCCGAAGGCTCGCCGCAGCACGTCCGCGACGATCCCAAGGTCATCGCCGCCTATCTCGGTGCCGATGAAGAGGAAGCCATCGCGGTGATGGAGAGCGGAACGTGACCGCGCTTGCTGACGTTTCCCGGATGCGGTGCAGCGCGCAACGCTGCGCCGCTATTCCGGGATCCACATTCTTGCACGGGAAATTGGGTCCCGGTTCTCAGCGGCACTTCGCGCCGCAGTGCGCCCGGGACACGGGAGCCCTCGCATGAGCCAGCCCCTGCTCGCAATCCGCGGCCTGCGCGCGGCCTACGGCAAGATCGAGGCGCTGAAGGGCATCGATATCGACATCAGCGCCGGCGAGATCGTCGCGCTGATCGGCGCCAATGGCGCCGGCAAGTCGACGCTGATGATGACGATTTTTGGCCGGCCCCGCGCCCGCTCCGGTCGCATCGAATTCGATGGCCAGGATATCACCGGCGTGCCGACGCACGAGATCGCCAGGCTGCGTATTGCGCAATCCCCCGAGGGCCGCCGGATTTTTCCCCGCATGAGCGTAGCGGAAAACCTGCAGATGGGTGCGGACGCGACCGACTGCAGCGAATCCGAACGGGCCAGCGGACTGGAGCGCGTCTTCACGCTGTTCCCGCGGCTGAAGGAGCGCCTGACCCAGCGCGGCGGCACGCTCTCCGGCGGCGAGCAGCAGATGCTGGCGATCGGCCGCGCTTTGATGAGCCGCCCGCGCCTGTTGATGCTGGACGAGCCGTCGCTCGGCCTTGCGCCCCTGATCGCGCGACAGATCTTCGACGCGATAAGGACCCTGAACCGGCAGGACGGACTGACCGTCCTGATCGTCGAGCAGAACGCCAATCACGCCTTGAAGCTCGCCCATCGCGGCTATGTCATGGTCAACGGCCTGATCACCCTGTCCGGGACCGGCAAAGAGTTGCTGCAGCGCCCGGAAATCCGGGCTGCCTATCTGGAAGGCGGCCGGCGGGGATAACGCTGGGTACGTTCCCCGGATGCTGCGCAGCACGAAGTGATGCGTTGCTGATCCGGGGTCCATCCATTAGCGACAGGTGGATCCCGGCTCCGCGGAGCAACGTAAAGGACGCTGCACCGCGTCCGGGACACGCACACTGCGGCAAGATGCTGCGAACAGACCGTGGATTTGCCGGAAAATTGCCGATGACTTCGCGGTAAAATCAGCCGACAATGGCCATGATTTTCGTACCCGGCCTGCCGGGTGTTTCCCGAAATCGACCTACCCCACGAGGACACCTCATGAAATCACTGAAACTCATCGGCTTGGCATTGGGCGCCTCGCTGGCGCTTTCGACCACAGCACTGGCGCAGGACATCTCGATCGCCGTGGCCGGCCCGATGACGGGTGGCGAATCCGCGTTCGGCCGGCAGATGAAGAACGGCGCCGAACAGGCCGTGGCCGACATCAACGCCGCCGGCGGCGTGCTCGGCAAGAAGCTGGCTCTGCAGGTCGGCGACGATGCCTGCGACCCCAAGCAGGCGCGCTCGGTGGCTGAAAAATTTGCCAGTGCGAAGATCCCGTTCGTCGCCGGACATTTCTGTTCGTCGTCCTCGATCCCGGCGTCGGAAGCCTATGCCGACGGCAACGTCCTGCAGATCACGCCGGCCTCGACCAACCCGCTGTTCACCGAGCGCAAGCTCTGGAACGTGGCGCGCGTCTGCGGCCGTGACGACCAGCAGGGCCTGGTTGCGGCCGGCTACATCGCCAAGAACTTCAAGGGCAAGAACGTCGCCATCCTCAACGACAAGACGACCTATGGCAAAGGCCTCGCCGACGAAACCAAGAAGGCGCTCAACAAGGCCGGCATGACCGAAAAGATGTTCGAATCCTACAACAAGGGCGACAAGGACTTTAACTCGATCGTGTCGCGGCTGAAGCGCGACAATATCGATCTGGTCTTTGTCGGCGGCTATCATCAGGAAGCCGGCCTCATCCTGCGCCAGATGCGCGACCAGGGCCTCAAGACCGTGCTGATGGCGGGCGACGCCATGAACGACAAGGAGTTCGCCTCGATCACGGGTCCGGCCGCCGAAGGCACGCTGTTCACCTTCGGTCCCGATCCGCGCAACAAGCCCACCGCCAAGGCGATCGTCGAGAAGTTCAAGGCCAAGAACATCGATCCCGAAGGCTACACCCTCTACACCTACGCCGCGATGCAGGTCTGGACGCAGGCCGTGGCGAAGGCGAAGTCGACCGATCCGAAGAAGGTCATGGAGACCATCAAGGCCGGCGAATGGGACACCGTGCTCGGCAAGCTGGGCTTCGACGCCAAGGGCGACATCAAGGCGATCGACTATGTCGTCTACAAGTGGGACGCCAAGGGCAACTACGCCGAGATCAATCCCAAGGGCTCCTGATCAAGGGTTCCTGATCAAGGGTTCCTGATCCTGACGTCAGGATAACCCGCGATTGCAAACGCCCCGGCTTGCCGGGGCGTTTTTGTTTTTGGGTTCCAGATAATTCGTCGCACTCGGGAACAATCGAGTTCCCTGCGCATTAGTGAGCTTGGGCTGAGTTCCATGTCATTGATTTCACGACCTTTACCGCTGTTCCCGCTTGATCTGAAATTGGGCAGCCGGTTCTATTCCGTGAAGTCGCATCTCGGCCACGAGATTCGCGCGCACCGAGGAACCGCATGAGTGATCTTTCTCCCGGACCGTCACAGGTCCGCCGCGCCGCCAAACGCAAGCCAGACCCGAACGGAAAATCCGACCCGATGCAGGACCTGCTGCACGCCCTGCAGGCGATGCGCGCGGGCGATTTCTCGGTGCGGATGACCGGCGATCACCTCGGCATCGAGGGCAAGATCGCCGACACCTTCAACGAAATCGTCGCCGCCAACCAGCGCATGGCGCAGCAGCTCGAGCGCGTCGGCCAGGTCGTCGGTCGCGAAGGCAAGACCCGGCAGCGCGTCAAGTTCGACCTCGCGAGCGGCTCCTGGGCGGACATGGAGGGATCGGTCAACACGCTGATCGACGACCTGCTGTGGCCGACCCGCGAAGTCACCCGCGCAGTCGCGGCCGTGGCGCAGGGCGATCTGCTGCAGACCGTGCAGCTCGATGTCGACGGCCGTCCGCTGGGCGGCGAGTTCCTGCAGTCGGCCAACATCGTCAACACGATGATCAAGCAGCTCAGCGTGTTCACGTCGGAAGTGACGCGCGTCGCGCGCGAGGTCGGCACCGAGGGCAAGCTCGGCGGCCAGGCCCAGGTGCCCGAGGTGACCGGCGTCTGGAAGGACCTCACCGAGAGCGTCAACTCGATGGCGAACAACCTGACCAACCAGGTTCGCAACATCGCCGAGGTGACGATCGCGGTCGCCAATGGCGACTTGTCGAAGAAGATCACGGTCGACGTCCGCGGCGAGATCCTTCAGCTCAAGGAAGCCATCAACACGATGGTGGACCAGCTCCGCTCCTTCGCTTCCGAAGTGACGCGCGTCGCGCGCGAGGTCGGCACCGACGGCAAGCTCGGCGGCCAGGCGATCGTGCCCGGCGTCGCCGGCACCTGGAAGGACCTCACCGACAGCGTCAACGCGATGTGCGGCAACCTGACCGCACAGGTGCGCAACATCGCCAATGTCACCACCGCCGTGGCGCGCGGCGACCTGTCGCGCAAGATCACGGTGGACGTCCGCGGCGAGATCCTGGAGCTGAAAGACACCATCAACACCATGGTGGACCAGCTCAACTCGTTCGCCTCGGAAGTGACGCGCGTCGCGCGCGAGGTCGGCACCGAAGGCAAGCTCGGCGGCCAGGCCCAGGTGCCTGGTGTGGCCGGCACCTGGAAGGACCTCACCGACAACGTCAACTTCATGGCCTCGAACCTGA
>DAIMKE010000136.1:0-9837 GCA_036721875.1 Bradyrhizobium sp.
GTACAATACCTCTCTCAACAGGCGATTTGCATTCTCCCTATCCCCCGCGATCGCGCTACGAACGCGACGATTGCAAAGGGAACCGACATCCGTCTGGACGCCGAAAGAAGCCCCGCTTCCAATCCAGCGGATGATATCGCCGTTGGAAAGGCTGCCGACAAGACGGCCGGATCCATCCACGCAAAACACGATCTCTCGGCGGTTGGCCGCAACCTTTGATGCCGCCTCCTGAACCGACGCATCCTCGTGAATGAGATAATTCTGAATATCTCTGTCGATGATCATTTGGACATTCTTCTGCGAAACACCGCTTCCAGCATCTGCCAATCGGCGAGTTCGTCCAATTCAATACCGGAAGACTCGTCCATCTCATAAACCGCAACCTTGCCATGAAGACGCGAGTTGCCGGCCTTGAGACGCTCGATGGTAGAAATGTAGAAGGCACCATTTTCCATGAGCGTTCCGGCCCACTGTTGACGCAAGGGTCGTCTTTCCGGATCATAGTTGATCGGCGTGCCGTCATCTCGCCAAAAGAAGCGTCGCGTCCTCGCGCACGTCACCAGCGAATCCGCGCCAGTTCGCAAGAGATGCGCGACGGCGGCATCGACATCATTGCTCGTCGTCTGGGGACTGGTGACCTGGGCGGTGACGACAAACTTGTCGCGAATATCGCAGGAGTCGATCAAGTCGATGATGGCGGCCTCCGTTGTCGAAGTGTCCGTCGCCAAATGGTCAGGCCGACGATGAATCTGGATTCGGTAGTCCAGCGACGACACGACGCCAGCAATCTTGTCGCAGTCCGTCGTTACGAATACCTTTGATATCGATTTTGCCCCCAATAGCGCCTTCAGCGTCCACCAGCAAAGGGGAGCTCCGCAGAATTCCTTGACATTCTTGAAAGGTATCGACTTGGAGCCTCCCCGCAGAGGAACAGCAGCCACGAAACTCTCTCTAGGCGACGAAACTTGCATTGGAACGCAGGACATCCTCTCCTGAAGCCTAGGTACGGTATCGCGCAAGTGCACGGAACAGAAGCGTCTCGGAAGGGGACCTCACGCCTAGCTCCGCCTTCCGGACATATTCGGGGGCCTGGGGCAGTTGACCGCTTGGCTCGCGCACACCGCGCAAGGAGCAGCACAGCGGCAGCGCCTCAACCCGGACCGGAGCCCTTACGAACCGCCTTCAACTCATAATAGCAGACATAGCTCCAGAAATCGCTGAGCTTGACCCCCTTATTCGTTATGAATCCGGCTATCGCCGCAAATCCCGTTCCCTTCCTGACGCATTCCAATCCGGCCCTGTTCAATAGTGTTGTCATGACCTGAGAAGGAAAAAGCGAAATGTGGCCGAACTCACCCGGCTTTTCAGTGCGATACCGAAAACTGTTGCCCGTCAAGAGCCAACTGAGCCTCTGAAACACGTTCGCACAGTTTGGTATCGTGACGTAAATCGAGCCGGAATCCTTCAAGAGATGTCGCATCGATCGCAACACTCTGGCCGGCCCCTCCAGATGCTCCAACGTGTCCGAACATACGATCAGATCGAATTTGGCCTCGATCAGATCTTCCAGTATCTCCTCATTGAGATCAACCTGCTTGTAGGAAGCAAGTACGTCCGGCAGCACCGATGCGGGAGCATTCCAATCAGCGCCGTGAATGTCGCCGAATCCTGATTCCCTCATTAGCTTGGCCAATTGTCCCGACCCGCATCCAACATCGAGGATCGCTCCGTCCGACCGCACTCCTGCAGCCTTGATGAAATCGACCAAGTCTTGATGGCGCCGGCTCTGGGTGCCATCTGGTTTTCTAATCCGTCTGATCATACTGGATTGCGCTCGGCTGCTCTGGAGAGGATTCTATCTTGGACTCAGTATCTGCGCTGCAACGAACGCTCGGTTTCACGTGGTCGGGGCAAGAACGTGCAGCTCAATCCATCCATTGCGACCGAATCGCCAACATCGGTCGATCATTGCTTGCCCGTCGAACGGGCTCCGTTCAAGCAAACGGACTGACCCGGCGATGCAATTCTCGTCGAACGATTGTAACCTGACAAATACTACCCCAGCGGGTTGGCTGGTTTCGCCGAATAAAACAGAAGTAGGACGGGATGTCTACGCGCAATCCCGACCCGAAAGGCCGGTTGATTGCACGACGATTCTGAGTTCGGCCGAAGGTCCGCAACGCCATTCCGCCCCGTTCCCGGTCGCATGCGGGCTCTTGCCGAAGTCGCGGTAAAGCGGGGTCTGACGCGCACAGAGGTTGCTTGAAACACCCCTTCCCGGCCTTTTCCCAAATGGCAGCCACAGCCGGTAACAATATGGTCATGGACGGCGGCAGGAGCGTATGGTAACCACCGCGCGTTCCCCATCTTTTCATGCCACGACGAGCCGGCTCAGAAACAATCATGTTTAACGACAAGTCCATTCTGATTACCGGCGGCACGGGTTCGTTTGGACGCAAGTACGTCGGCAACGTCCTGAAAAACTTCAAGCCTCGCCGTCTCGTGATCTACTCGCGCGACGAGTTGAAGCAATACGAGATGCAGCAGGAGTTCGATCAAGCCCCAATGCGCTATTTCATCGGCGACGTGCGCGACGGCGAGCGCTTGCGCACTGCCATGAAGGGCATCGACTTCGTGATCCACGCGGCCGCATTGAAGCAAGTGCCTGCCGCCGAATACAATCCGATGGAATGCATCAAGACCAACATCCACGGGGCGGAAAACGTCATTCAGGCATCCCTGGAGACCAATGTCGAGAAGGTCATCGCGCTATCGACCGACAAGGCGGCGCAACCCATCAACCTTTACGGCGCCACCAAACTCGCTTCCGACAAATTGTTCATCGCGGCGAATAACATGGCGGGCGGACATCGGACCGCCTTCAGCGTCGTGCGCTACGGCAACGTGGTAGGCTCGCGCGGTTCGATCGTGCCGCTCTTCAACAAGCTGCTGGCGGAAGGCACCGATCACCTGCCGATCACCGACCCCCGCATGACCCGCTTCTGGATATCGCTGCAGCAGGGTGTCGACTTCGTCAACAAGAGCTTCGAGCGCATGTCGGGCGGCGAGATATTCGTTCCGATGATCCCGTCGATTCGGATCCCGGATCTGGCAGCGGCGATGGCACCTCACCTGCCGACCAAGGTGATCGGCATCCGTCCCGGCGAAAAGCTGCACGAGATCATGTGCCCCGTCGACGACTCGCATTTGACGCTGCGCTTCCAGGATCATTTCGTCATCAAGCCCACGATCAAGTTTTTCCGCAAAGACATGGACTATGTTGCGAACCAGATCGGCGAGCGCGGAGAACCGGTGTCGGACGGATTCGAGTATAATTCGGGCCGGAACGATCACTTCCTTGATGTGTCCGAGATCAGGGAATTCAACCGAATTGCGACCTAATGATCCCCTATGGACGTCAGGACATCTCCGTTGAGGACATCGAGGCAGTCACCGAGGTGCTGCGCTCGGACTGGCTGACGCAGGGACAGGCGGGGCCTCGATTCGAGCAGGCCATGGCCGCCTACTGCGGCAGCCGCAATGCGATCGCGGTATCCAATGCGACCGCCGCCCTGCACATCGCTTGCCTCGCCCTCGATCTCGGCCCGGGTGACATTCTCTGGACGACGCCGAACACTTTCGTGGCATCGGCCAATTGCGCGCTCTACTGCGGCGCCGGCGTCGACTTTGTCGACATCGATCCTCGTACTTACAATATGAGCGTTTCGGCCTTGACCGAGAAGCTGGAAATCGCGGCATCGAAGGGCCGGCTGCCGAAGATCGTGGTCCCCGTACACTTCGCCGGCCAGTCCTGCGAGATGCGCGAAATCCGCGCGCTGGCGGATCGCTACGGCTTTCGCATCGTCGAGGACGCTTCTCACGCAGTCGGCGGCGAATATCTCGGACGCAAGGTCGGTTCCTGCGACTACGGCGATACCACGATCTTCAGTTTCCACCCGGTCAAGATCATCACCACTGGCGAAGGCGGGATGGCTCTGACCAACGATTCGAAGCTCGCCGGACGTCTCTCCTATTTGCGCACGCACGGCATTGTTCGCCCCGCACAGCAGCCCGGGGAGCTGCAGGGCGAGCCGCGCGTCAACGAAGAGCGCAACGGCCCGTGGATGTACGAGCAGATCGAACTCGGGCTCAATTATCGCATGACCGACATCCAGTCGGCGCTCGGAAGCAGCCAGCTCGGGCGGCTCGACCCCTTTGTCGCACGCAGGCGCGAACTCGCGGCTCGCTACGATCAACTGCTGGCGAAGCTGCCGGTGACGTGCCCGTGGCAGCACCCCGATACGAATTCAGCCTGGCACCTCTACGTCATTCGCCTGCGCCGCAACGAGATCAAGCTCAGCCGGCGTCAGGTGTTCGACGCGCTCCGTGCCGCCGGCATCGGCGTGAACGTGCACTATATTCCGGTTCATACCCAGCCCTACTACCGAAAGCTCGGCTTTGAGACTGGCATGTTCCCCGAAGCTGAAAGTTACTATGAGGACGCGATCACATTGCCGCTGTTTTCGCGAATGACGAACGACGAACAGGACACCGTTGTCGCGGCGCTGGAGAAGATACTCGCGTGAAGATCGCTGTTATCCCGGCTCGCGGCGGCAGCAAGCGGATTCCGCGCAAGAATGTCCGCGCGTTTTGCGGCAAGCCCATCATTGCCTACTCGATCGCCGCGGCACAGCAGACGGAATTGTTTGACCAGATCGTCGTGTCCACCGATGACGAGGAGATCGCATCGGTCGCCCGGGAGTTTGGTGCGACAACGCCCTTTATCCGACCAAAGGAGATCGCCGACGATTTCACCGGCACCAATGCCGTCGTGAAGCACGCAGTAGCGTGGTTCAACGAGCGTGCGAACGACGTCGCTCACGCTTGTTGCCTGTACGCGACCGCGCCGCTTTTAAGGGCGCGCTTCATCAAGGAGGGCTTCGAGGCGCTCGCCCGCTCGGATGCGCTCTTTGCGTTTTCCGTCACCAGCTACGCATTTCCGATCCAGCGCGCCGTGCGCATAACAGCGGATGGGCGCGTAGACGCGATCTATCCGGAACATCGCATGACACGATCGCAGGATCTGGAGCATGCCTATCACGACGCCGGACAGTTCTACTGGGGTACCGCGCGCGCATTTCTGGATGATGCACCGCTGTTCGCGCCACACGCGATCGGCGTCATCCTGCCCCGGCATCTGGTCCAGGACATCGATACGCCCGAAGACTGGACCCGGGCCGAGCTGATGTACCGCGCCGCCGACCACGCCTGATGCGCCATCAAGCGGCGCCCGCCGCCAGCAGCGGCCGGATGAACGATAAGAGATCCCCGCCCCGAAACAGGCACCCGGAAATCCCGGCGGCGTCCGCTGCCTGGAGATCGTGGGGCCGATCACCGATCAGAAAGCTGTATTCCTTTCGTACCGGCCAGCCCTCGAGGCAGTCGAGGATCATGCCCGGGGCCGGCTTGCGCCGATCGCTCGCCTGTCGCCACTCGGGGACGACACCCTCCTCGTGATAGGGGCAATATTGAAACCCGTCGATATGCGCACCAATTTCGGCAAGGTCCCGGTTCATCCAGTCATGCAGCGTTTGGATCGCCTCGATCCCGTAATAGCCGCGTGCGACGCCTGCCTGATTGGTCACCACGAAGGTCAGATAGCCGAGATCGTTGCAGAGTTTGATGGCCTCCCGCGCACCGGCCACCCACTCGAAATCCTGGATCTTGTGCACATAAGCTTTGTCGACGTTCAGCACCCCGTCCCGGTCGAAGAAGACCGCCGGGCGCTGCACTCTTGCGGGGAGCTCGCTTTGCGCGCGTTCAAAGTCGGCGGGCGAACTGACATCGATAAAAAAACCATCATAGAGCGACGCCCGCAACTGCCCCTTCTCGGCGAGGCGCGGCAACACCACCTCTTCGAGCGAGCACGGGAGTTCGTCAATGAAAGAAAGGATTTCCCGATCGACGCAATAGACGCCTGAGTTGATCGGCCCGCTCGGTTGCGCCCCCGCTGGCAGGAAAGTCTTGATGAAATCCCGATCGAGAAGGACGCGCCCGTAGCGATCCCCGGCATGATCTTTCTTCAAGGCCACACGCGCGATCGAGGGCAACACTGAGGGCGCGGCGAGATCAAGCAGGTTGAAATCGAAGAAAAAGTCGCCGTTCAGAAGCAGGAATGCGGCGTCAAGCCTGGACGCAGCGTGTTTCAACGCTCCGCCGGTGCCCAATTGTGCGGGCTGCGATAGCACCGAGACGGACGCATTGCGCCATCGCCTGCCGTCGTAGTCGCCAACCACATGCCCGGCTCCATGATCGGCGAGCAACACGATGTCCCGAATGGTTGGATAACGTGCCACCTCGTCAAGGATATAATCGAGAAACGGTCTTCCGGCCACCGCCAGCAGCCGCTTCGAGACCCGCCATGTCATCTCACGCGGCCGCGTACCCAATCCGTCGACCAGAATAACGGCCTGTTTCAGCACACTACCTCCTCAATGAAGCCACACGGCAAGAATCTCTCGCACAGCGACTTGGGACATGCGGCCCGCACTCCACGAGACGGGCGCGACGGTCAACCCGCAACCTGCGGCCGATCCCAGCGAACAACTCCCCGGCCGCGCAGCAAGACGCCGATCAGACATGCCAGGAACACCATTACGCCAGCAAGAATCGCGATCGTAGAGGGTCGGGCGATGGCGAATTCGGATGATACGAATACGTCATCCGCGAGAGCCGTCGAATGGGTTCTCGATGCGCTGAGTTTGGCAGTAAGGGCGCGCCGTTCGGCGGCTACCGCAGCCAGCCTCTGCTCGTTTCGCGAGACAAGGTCGGCCAACCATAATCTCTGCAACATGGCCGATGCGAGGTCGCTGGACGGCTCTTTGGGCTCTTCCTTCATCAGGCCTGACAACGATTGCTTTATCGTCTGGAGGCCGGCGAAAGTAGCATCGGTGGCCGCAAGCTCCTCCTTGATATCAGCCTCCAACGGGCCCCAAATCCTGCTCTGCTCCTCGTTCAGAAGACCTACCGTGACAACCAAGACGTCGCGGGCCTGCTCTGCGGTTGTGGCGTTGACACCCACAGCAATGCTTTCTGGAGGATCCTGTTTTGCAGCCAGGCTCCTAAGGATCACTTGCGCTGAGCGACCGCCGTCAGCGACGGGCAAATTTATCGCCTGAACCACGCGCTGCTTGAACGAAGGGGAGTTCATCCGGGAAGTAGCGGTCGCAACGCTCATGGCGTCCTCGCCACCCACCTTCCCGATCCGAATGCTTCCCTGCGCCTTATAGACGGTCGGAAGCTGGAGAGCGCCAAAGTAAGTAATGATCGCTGCAATCAGGGGCAGAGCGACAAACAGAAAGAAGTGCGATCGTATCGTTTGGTAGAGGAGCATGAGTATTCCACCCAGGTACTGATCGCCGGGCACATTGCTTGGCGAAACGCTCATGTCTTACACTTTCCTCTCGACGAAAACCGATCGACTGGACAAATACAGGTTCAACCTCCATTTGTCCTCTGTAACATACACCCCTAGCGCTATTGCAACCTTGACCAGGAAGGTCACCTGAACGAACGAATTCACCATCCCCGAGGCGATGGTGATCGACAGCGTGAACAGTATCGGTGTCAGGAAAAAGCACGATGCAAAACGCTCCTGGACGATGCAACGCGTCATCAGGAACATGAACTCGGAGAACGCGATCGCCGACAGTGCGACCAGGACGAATCCGCCTATTGGTCCTTCGAGCTCGAAGAAGACCTCGGGCCACCCGCCAGTGAACGACAGCCCTTGCGCGATGATGTTATGAGCGCGCTCGAGAGGCAGCGCATTCTCCATCAGGAACTGCATCGTCGAATTGCGAGCCGGGTCGAAAGGATCGACAAACAGCTTGTGGGCAGCAAGCCCTCCGTCCCAGTTGCCCTGCAGGAACACACGCTCATAGGTCATCCACCACATCTCGCCCTGCTGGACGAGAATACGCTGCGAAAGTTTCGCGAATAGCACCGCTCCTTCGCCTCGCACGACGATGTAGGAATAGAACACGGCAGAGGCTATGAGGAGCAGCAGCACAACTGTGCCGAGCAGCAGCCGACGCAGCATCTTTCTCGATATCACTTCACCCTGTGGCAGCGACTTCGCTTCACGCCCGATGATGACCGCGCCGACCGGGATGACAAAAAACGAGGCGTAAGCATAGAAGGACGAGAAGCGATGCCCTGCAAGAAACAAATATGCGATCAGCGTCCCGAACAGAAAGCCAAAGCGCCGATCCGACGGCCTGTCGTACAGCAGAGGGACCGCAAAGAACACGCCAAGCTGCAAAGCCAGCATTGGTCCCCACTGGAGCAGCAGGCGATGCAACGGACCTCCATGCAGCCGCGTATAGTCAAAGCGCTCGATGGCAGCAAACAAAGGAATCTGCCCGCGTACCAACAGGTCCGCCCACAGCGCGGCGATGAAGAGAGCAGCCGCCCAAAATGCCAAGGCAGAGAGTGAAAATCGACCAGTTGGCAAGCGGCTCGCCAATCCTCCGTCTTCCTCGCCGAAAATATGCAGCACCCGCTGGCGGCGAAAGGAAAACAGCAACGCGATGACGACCAGACCCTGCGAAATTGCGATCGGCAGCGCCGAGGTGCCGGAACCGATATTCCGCTCAAGTTGATCGGAGTACAACGGCCCGAACGAATCAATATAGAGGACTGAAACAAGCCTCCAGGCAAATCCAAACAGGATGAAGCAGAAGATCAGGCCAAGCCCTGGACGCTGTATCGCGATCCACACAATTGCGGCCAGCAAAACGGCAACCGCGGCCATGCTCGGCAGAGCCGCCAACAGGGAACCAGAAGCCAACCAGGGTGTCATCGCGCTGTTATCCCACCCGATTCGCGGACCCAGTATTGGTCAATACCCGCAACCGCCCGATCCGGATAGGAAAAAAGTGCTTCAGCGCGGCTCCCATGCGTACAGCAGCCCATCATTGTGCAATGTAGGTGCGTACTCCATTCGCTGTCGCGCCAGAATGCGGATACGCCCCTCCGACTCGAGTACATCGAGCAGTTTGAAGAGGTCGGTCTGATAGTCCATCGATCGGTGGTAGACTCGGCTCGTGAAGTCCCGCGGATCGGAAAGCTTGAGCATGTCGACTGCAGGCTCAATATTTATGACGCGAGAGGGTTTTGCACGGAGGATATTTTCAATGACGTTCTGCACTGCGTAGGGAATTTGCTCGATGCAGAAATGCGTGAACACTGTTTGCCCGGCCAATTCGCTGAAACGGGCGTCCTGGGCGTCTGTAAGATCGATTCGATCGAAACTGACTCTATCTTCGAGATTGTAGTGGCTCGCGAGGCGCCGCCCGGCCTCGATCCCATTTGGCGCGATATCCAGGCCGCGGAGTCTACTCCAGTGCGGGTCGAGGCTCAGGGAAAGGAGATTGTAGCCAAAGCCAGCCCCCAGTTCCAGCAGCGAAGTCGCAACGCCGGAATACCGCATCATGAGTTCTGAAAGCGCACTAATCCGATACCGGTAATAGTCCCTGGTTGCTATTCGAACAAGCTTGTTGTCCACTTTCGCCAACCGCGCCGCCACGTTCTGCCCAATCAAGAACTCTTCCAAAGTCTGGGCGCCAAGCCAGGTACGTTCGTTGAGAACTCGATCCCAGGCCCCTGAATTATATTCGGAGTCGACGACGTCGCCGGTACGTCTCACGTTTCTGATCGCTAGCCGTAGAAGGCTGCGCGCAAGATCCGTCGAATAAGCCAACGACAAGTCCAGCCTCGACGCCGGCACCGCATCAGGAACGAATTTCACGGAATTTCTCCTCGGCAATGCCGCGT
>DAIMKE010000137.1:0-9837 GCA_036721875.1 Bradyrhizobium sp.
TCGGCACGAGCACGGTCGTCAATTCGGGCAGCATCACCGGAAACTCGCACGGCGTCTATGCCCTTGCCGATATCAGCGTCGACAATTCCGGCTCGATTGCCTCGGTGGGCGGCGCCATCTATGCGCCGAACGGCAGCGCAACCGTGGTCAATTCAGGCACCATCGCGATGACCGATACATTCGGCAGCGTCATGTATGCGCTGACGAACCTGACGCTGATCAATTCGGGGATCGTCACTTCGACGTCGGTGGGACCTTCTTCCAGCGGCACGATCGACGTGACGAATTCAGGGTCCATTCTCAACAATGGATTCGGCCCGGCCATTTCCGGCACGGTTGCGAAGGTGACGAATTCCGGCACCATCATCGCCGCTGATGGCGCGGTGGTCAGCGCCGTGAACGTCACAGTTACCAATTCCGGATTGATGCGCGGCTATTGGGAGGGCATTGGGTCCCAGTACGCCACCGTCACCAATTCTGGCACGATCATCGGCGAGCATTCGGCAGGCGTTTCCGCCTCGTTCGATGCGATCGTCACGAATTCCGGCGCGATCACAGGGAGCGGCGCGGGCATTCGCACCTTCAACGGCAGCGTCAACGCGGTCAACTTCGGGACGATCACGGGCAAAGGGCCTTCCGGCATCGGCATATTGTCTGGGACCACGGGGACCCTGGTCAATTCCGGCACGATCATCGGCGAGGGCGGTACGGCGATCCAGTTCGGCGCGACGACGCCCGCGCAATCCGACAGCCTGACCGTGCTTCCCGGTGCACGCTTCGGCGGGGTGGTCGATTTCACCGGGGGCGCGGACGCCGTCAGCTTCGGTCCCGGAAGCTGGATCCTGAACACGGCCAATTTCGACAAGACGCTCTCGACCGTGACCACCGCCGGCAATCCTTACGTGGTCACGTCCAACCAGATCATCGTCGCCGATCTCTCCAGCTTCGGCGCGCAGAACCGCGCGATCATGGACATCACCGGATGGATCGGCTCGGTCCTGCCTGATGCGCCCGTGTTCTCGCCGGGCGCGGGCGCTGCCAATGCCAATGCGTTTGCCGCGACCGAACCGGCGGCGTCTCCGTTCGACGCGTTCGCCAGTTTTCCCTCGGGAGCCCTGGGATATGCCCCGGCGCCTGCGTTCAAGGCGGCGAGCGCCACCTACGGCGAGAGCAATGCGGTCTGGGCCAAGGCCTTTGGCGGCCAGCGCCTGCAGGACAACAACCGGTGCATTGATCGGGGGGACCACGACAGGCTATGGCGCCGCGGTCGGCTACGAGCGGCTGGTCAGTCCCGACCTCAGGCTAGGCGTGCTGGCGGGCGGCAGCACCAACAAGACCAATCTGTATTTCAACGCCGGCTCGACCGGCACCGACACCGTGTTCGGCGGCGCCTATGGCCGAAAGACCTGGGGCAGCACCTTCCTCGATCTTTCCGTGATCGGCGGAAGCCTCGACAATTCCAGCTTGCGCAATATCGGAGGTGGCCTCGCCGTTGCGACGGCCACGGCGTCCTATGGCGGCTGGTTCGTCAATCCGGCGCTGATGTTCGGACGCCGCCTCGATGTCGACGGGCGCGGCTTCACGGTCACGCCGGCGGTGAAGGTGCGCTACGTGGCCGCGCATTTCGGCGGGTATACGGAGACCGGCGCGGGCGTTGCCAATGTCAGCGTCGCCGGCCGCGACTTCCAGGCCTGGGAGGAGCGGGCCGAACTGACCTTTGCCAACAGCAGAATGCTGGCCAACGGACACCGGGTGACCGCGCGGGTCTCGGCCGGTGCCCTCGCGCAGCAACGCAGCGCGGGCGAGCTGCTCAACGTCGTTTTGCTGGGACAGAATTTCATCGCGACGACGCCCGAGCGCAGCAGCGTCGTGGGCGGCTACGGCAGTGCGGGCGTCGACTGGCAGATGGGGCGGGTCACGCTGTTCGCTCTGGGCGAGGCGACCTATACCAACGATGTCTCGCGCACCTATTCCGGCAAGGGCGGCGCCCGCTTGACCTGGTGAACCCATCGAGCAACCATCTCCGCAGCCGTTCGCACGTGCGAAAAATCTGAACGGCCGGCGGAACCTGTTCCGACCCCCGCAGTTATTCCTTCCAACCGGAGGGATGTCATGCTGATCGAGCGCGGGCTTCAGGCGATGAACGTAGAACTCGTCAGCGAGGCCTACGCCATTGCCGCGAATTACCTTCGCCGCTCCGGCGCGATCCCCGATTCCCTCGTGACTGACGAACGCCTGCTCGGGATCATCGTCAAGCTGCTCCAGCGCGGTGAATTCAACAAGATTAGGCTCGCCAACAAGGCGATCACGTGGTTCGAGACGCAGTCCGATGCCCGCGCGGTTGCCTGATCAAAACTCCGAAAATATCGACGAACCAGAGGGTGCCATGGAAGCTGCCATCGACCGCATCATGAAGACCTATGACCTGCTTGCCAACCGCACCGCCGCGGCCAGCGAGGAGGCGAGGGCCAAGGTGACGGCCTACCTGAATACCCTGATGGAAGCCGGCGAGCGGGACACCCACCGCTTGACGGTCTGCGGCCTGACATACTTGCGCCAGCTCGACGGCAGCGTGGATCCGGTGAAGGCGGGGTATACCGGACTATGACCGGCCGGGGAGCTGCGTCCGGTTAGGACCAGAACGGGCCTTTCGGGCTGGCAGGACGGACGGGGCGCGTGAGCCGCACTTCCTCCATAACCTTCAATGTCCCACCATATCTTGCATAAATATCAGGCCCGACCCGCAAATGCTTGGCCGGGGGCGGGCGATGTGGTAGATCGCGCTCGCCGCTTCCGATCGCCACACCAGACCCGCCCGTAGCCCGCCAAAAGGCTGCGGCGGTGGAGATATTCGCAAGATGACCGCACCCAAGACCGCCTCCGCGCCCGATTCGTTTTTCTCCGCCTCGCTGGAGCAGGCGGACCCTGAGATCGCCGCCGCCATCAGGGGCGAACTCGGCCGTCAGCGCCACGAGGTCGAACTGATCGCCTCCGAGAACATCGTCAGCCGGGCCGTGCTGGAAGCGCAGGGTTCGGTGATGACGAACAAGTACGCGGAAGGTTATCCGGGCAATCGTTATTACGGCGGCTGCGAGTGGGTCGACGTCGCCGAGACGCTGGCGATCGACCGCGCCAAGAAGCTGTTCGGCGCGCAGTTTGCGAACGTGCAGCCGAACTCCGGCAGCCAGATGAACCAGGCCACGTTCCTGGCGCTGCTGCAGCCTGGCGATGCCTTCATGGGCCTCGACCTCGCCGCCGGCGGTCATCTTACCCACGGCTCGCCCGTCAACATGTCCGGCAAGTGGTTCAAGGCGTCGCATTACACCGTGCGCCGCGAGGACCAGGTCATCGACATGGACGAAGTGGCCAGGCAGGCCGAGCAGGTGCGTCCGAAACTCATCATCGCCGGCGGATCGGCCTATTCGCGGGCGTGGGACTTCAAGCGCTTCCGCGAGATCGCGGATTCTGTCGGCGCCTATCTCCTGGTCGACATGGCACATTTCGCCGGCCTCGTCGCCGGCGGCGTCCATGCCTCGCCGGTGCCGCATGCGCACGTCACGACTACGACCACGCATAAATCGCTGCGCGGCCCGCGCGGCGGCCTGATCCTGTGCAACGACGAGGCGATCGCCAAGAAGCTGAACTCGGCGATCTTCCCGGGCCTGCAGGGCGGCCCGCTGATGCACGTGATCGCCGCCAAGGCGGTCGCGTTCGGCGAGGCGCTGCGCCCGGATTTCAAGATCTACGCGAAGAACGTGGTCGAGAACGCCAAGGCACTGGCGGAGACGCTGCGCGGCCACGGCTTCGACATCGTCTCTGGCGGTACCGACAACCATTTGATGCTGGTCGACCTGCGGCCCAAGGGCCTGAAGGGCAACGTCTCCGAAAAGGCGCTGGTGCGCGCCGCCATCACCTGCAACAAGAACGGCATTCCCTTCGATCCGGAAAAGCCGTTCGTCACCTCCGGGCTGCGTCTTGGCACCCCGGCGGCGACCACGCGCGGTTTCGGCGTGGCCGAATTCCAGCAGGTCGGCGGCATGATCGCCGAAGTGCTCAACGCGCTGGCGCAGTCGGCTGACGGCAAGGCGCCGCTGGTCGAAGCCGCCATCAAGGAACGCGTGAAGGCACTCACCGACCGCTTCCCGATTTATCAGTAAAGGTTGGTTGGATGCGCTGTCCCAGCTGCAACAGTCTCGATACGCAGGTGAAGGACTCGCGTCCGACCGAGGATTCGGCCGTGATCCGGCGGCGGCGGGTGTGCATCGCCTGCAACTTTCGCTTCACGACCTTCGAACGGGTGCAGTTGCGCGAACTCACCGTGATCAAGCGCAACGGCCGCCGGGTACCGTTCGACCGCGACAAGCTGGTCCGCTCGCTGCAGATCAGCCTGCGCAAGCGGCCGGTCGACCCCGAGCGGGTCGAGAAGATGGTGTCCGCGATCGTGCGCGAACTCGAGAGCGGCGGCGAGGCCGAGGTTTCCTCGGAGGCGATCGGCGAGATCGTGATGGAGCATCTGCGCCAGCTCGACGACGTCGCCTATGTGCGCTTCGCCTCTGTCTACCGCAATTTCCGTGAGGCCAAGGACTTCGAGGCTGTGCTCGGCGAACTCTCCGCAGAAGACGCCGCGCGGGTCGCCACGTTGCGCAAATGATCTTCCGTATTCTGGAAGACCAGTACGGGCAGAAACTCAAGGAGGCCAAGCTGGCCGGCGCCGCCGACCAGCGCTTCATGCAGCTCGCGCTCGCGCTGGGCCGCCGCGGGCTGGGCCGTACCTGGCCTAATCCGGCGGTCGGCGCCGTCGTCGTCAAGGATGGCGTCATTGTCGGCCGCGGCTGGACCCAGCCCGGGGGCCGGCCGCATGCCGAGCCCGAGGCGCTCAGGCGAGCCGGCGAGGCTGCGCGCGGCGCTACACTCTATGTGACGCTGGAGCCCTGTTCGCATTTCGGCAAATCGCCGCCCTGCGTCGACGCCGTGATTGCGTCGGGCATTTCGCGCGTGGTGTCCGCAATCGAAGATCCCAACCCCGAAGTGGCCGGGCAGGGCCATGCCAAGCTCCGCGCCGCGGGGATTACGGTCGATGTCGGCCTTGGCGCCGACGAGGCCGCCCGCGACCACGCCGGCCACTTCCGCCGGATCCGCGACAAGCGCCCGCATGTGATCCTCAAGCTGGCAGTATCCGCCGATGAGAAGATCGCCGCCGCCGGCCACAAGCCGGTCGCGATCACGGGCGAGGCGGCGCGGACCCGGGTGCATCTGCTGCGGGCGCAATGCGACGCCGTTTTGGTCGGCATAGGCACCGTGCTGGCGGACGATCCGCTGCTGACCTGCCGCCTGCCGGGGATGGAGCCGCTTTCCCCGGTGCGGGTGGTACTGGACCGCGCCCTTCGCATGCCGGGCACCAGCAAGCTCGTCCATTCCGCGCGGCAGACGCCGCTATGGGTGATGACCTCGGATTTCGCCGAAGCCCCCGCGGCCACGAAGCTCGGCGCGGCCGGCGCCCAGGTGATGCGCGTTGCCGCCACGGCAAACCCGGGGCTGGACCTGCCCGTGGTGCTGCGCGCGCTCTCGGACAAGGGCATCACCAGGCTGATGGTGGAAGGCGGCTCGCGGGTGGCGTCATCCTTCGTCGCGAGCGGGCTGGTTGATGAGATCTGGCTGCTGCGTGGGCCGCAGACCATCGGCACGGACGGTATTCCCGCGTTGGGCGCATTGCCGCTGTCGGCTCTCACCGGGTCGCCCGCGTTCAAGACACGTGCTAGCGAAAGCCTCGGCGAAGACGCCCTTACTGTTTACGAGCGCGTATAATGTTCACTGGAATTGTCACCGACATCGGCGAGATCGTCGCCCTGACGCCTACGGCGCAGGGGCAGCTGCATCGCCTGCGCATCGCCTGCCGGTATGATCAGAAGACCATTGCAGATGGCGCCTCGATCGCCTGCAACGGTGTCTGCCTGACGGTGGTCGCGTCCGGCGTCGAAGGCGGCGGGACTTGGTTCGATGTCGATGCCGCGGCCGAAACGCTCGGCATGACCACGGCCAAGCACTGGATCAAGGGAACCAGGCTCAATCTCGAGCGCGCGCTCAAGATCGGCGACGAACTTGGCGGGCACATTGTGGCCGGCCATGCCGACGGCATCGCCACCATCGTCAAGCGCGACGATTTGCCCGATATGGCGCGGTTCGAACTGCGCACGACGCGCGAGCTCGCACGCTTCATCGCCGCCAAAGGCTCGATCACGCTGGACGGCGTGTCGCTGACGGTGAATACGGTTGAAGATGTCATATTTTCGGTGCTGATCATCCCGCATACGCTCAGCGTGACGACACTGGAGGGTTGGCGCGCAGGCAGCGAGGTCAACATCGAAGTCGATCTGATGGCCCGCTACGCGGCGCGGCTTTCGGAAATGAAGTGACGGCGTAGCCGTCATTCCGGGGCGCGAAGCGAACCCGGAATTTCGAGATTAAGAGTTCGATGCCAACGCATCGCCCCGGAATGACGGCATTTCGAGTTCGCGCTTGGCTTGGCTACCCTTGGCGACTACATAACGCCAGCACCAGAGTAAAATGGATTGATCAATGGCAGACGCACGGCGCGCACCGCTGAAGGACCAGACCGACATATCAGGCGCGCGCGCGCTGATCGTCGAGGCGCGGTTCTATGACGACATCCAGGACGCGCTGATGGAAGGCGCGGTTGCCGAGCTCAAGGCTGCCGGCGTGACGCACGACGTCATCACCGTACCCGGCGCGCTGGAAATTCCGGCCGCGGTCGCGATTGCGCTCGATGCCGCCCAGAGCAACGGAAAGCCCTATGACGCGGCGATCGCGCTCGGCTGCGTGGTGCGCGGCGACACCATCCATTTCGAAATCGTCTCGATCGAGTCTTCGCGTGCGCTGATGGACCTTGCGGTCGCCAGGGGCTTTCCGCTCGGCAACGGCATCATCACCGTCAACACCGAGGCGCAGGCCTGGGCGAGGGCGCGCGCCAGCGAGCTGAACAAGGGCGGCGACGCCGCACGCGCGGCGTTGGCGATGCTGCGGATCAAACGCCGGCTGACAAAGGCCTGATGATGGCAGATAGCAAGAAGCCCGCGAAAGGTCCCGACCGGAAAGCCAACCGGCGCGGTGCGGCGCGGCTCGCGGCGGTGCAGGCCCTGTACCAGATGGACATCGCGGGCGCCGGGATCAACGACATCTTTGCCGAGTTCGAAAGCCACTGGCTTGGCAACGAGGTCGAAGGCGAGAAATATCTGCCGGCAGAGGCGGCATTCTTCAAGGACGTCGTCGCCGGCGTCGTGCGCGACCAGGCGAGACTCGATCCCCTGATCGACGATGCGCTGCAGAAGGGCTGGCCGCTGACGCGGATCGATGCGATCTTGCGCGCGGTGCTGCGGGCCGGATCCTACGAGCTCGAACACCGCAAGGACGTGCCGGGGCGCGTGGTCGTTTCCGAATATGTCGACGTCGCGCATGCCTTCGTCGAGAAAGACGAGACCGGCATGGTGAATGCCGTGCTCGACCAGATCGCGCGCCAGTTCCGCGCCGATGAGTTTGCGCGTGGCTAGCGGCAAACCCGCGTCCGGCGAGGACGCGCTGATCGCGCGTTATTTCCGGCCGCTTGCGACCGACCCGGGCGCCTTTGGCCTCGACGACGACGCCGCGGCGCTGAAGCCTGATGGCAATGACGTCGTAGTGACGACGGATGCGATCGTCGAAGGCGTGCATTTCCTGCCCGACGACCCGCCCGACACGGTCGCGCGCAAGGCGCTGCGGGTGAATCTCAGCGATCTAGCGGCGAAGGGAGCCGTGTCCGCCGGCTTCGTGCTGACGCTGGCACTGCGCAAGGCGGATGAGGTCTGGCTCAAGCCGTTCGCGGCGGCGCTCGGCGAGGATGCCGCACAATTCAAATGCCCGCTGCTGGGCGGCGACACGGTCTCCACCCCGGGTCCGCTGATGGTCTCGGTCACTGCATTCGGCCGCGTGCCGCCAGGCCAGATGGTTCACCGCAGCGGGGCGAAGCCCAGCGATCGCGTGATGGTCACCGGCACGATCGGCGATGCGGCGTTGGGCCTTGCCATCCTCAAGGGTGGGAAGATCCACGCTGCGACGACCGACACAGCCGCGCGCGAGACGTTGGTCGGGCGTTATCGCGTTCCGCAACCGCGCGTGGCCATGGCTGAGATCGTTCGGGCCCATGCCAGCGCCGCGATGGATGTGTCGGACGGCCTTGCCGGTGATCTGACCAAGCTCTGTGGCGTGTCAGGCGTTTCCGCCGCGATCGATCTGCCCTCGATCCCGCTATCCGATGCGGCGAAGGATCTGGTGTCGCGCGGCATCGTCGGGACGGAGACCTTGATCGCCGGCGGCGACGATTACGAGATCCTGTGCACGATCGCGGAGGATCGCGTCGAGGCGTTCGTGGAGGCCGCAAAGCGCGCCGGAGTACCGGTGAGTTCCATCGGGAAGGTCGTCGCGGGAAGCGCAGCGCCGAAGTTCATCGACGGGCAGGGCAGCGAGATTGCGCTGGAACGGCGCTCCTACAGCCATTTCTGAAGCTTGCTCGTTAACGCCGCCGCGTTTATTTGGCGCCAGCCATTGCAATTCTGTGGAAAACCTATAGGTGTAGGTCCATTCGATTACCGCCGTGCCTTTTTGAACGCGCCCCGAGGGGCTTCTTCCAGAGACATCGTCGAGAACGGATTTGAATCCGCGCGATCGCCGCGCGGAATGAAAGCCTATGTGCTTTGGAGAAGAGAAAATGGCTACGGGAACAGTGAAGTGGTTCAACGGTCAAAAGGGTTTTGGTTTCATTGAGCCGAGCGATGGCAGCAAGGATGTGTTCGTTCACATCTCCGCCGTGGAGCGCGCCGGCCTCAGCGGACTGGCCGAAGGTCAGAAGGTTCAGTTCGAACTCAAGACCGACAAGATGCGGGGCAAGGTGAGCGCGGAAAATCTGTCGCTCGCCTAAAGGCCTCGAAACGGTCGTTTCACGGATGTACTGGAATGGCTTGTGAGCCCGCTCGATCCTGATGGGATCGGGCGGGCTTTTGCATTTCCGGCCAACGGCAAACCCCGGCGACGATTCATCCAGCGCTTTGGCCTGTGATTCCTTTCGAAAATCGACCGATTCTGGCTCCCGCGGCGTTGCGCCGGGGGGGCGATTTTGGCATGGTCCGGCCGATTTGAGGCCGCCCTTTGGGCAGGGAAGGCCTCCTTTTTATGCGCCCTCCGCGATCGCGGTGAAGGCGCGGGGTGGAACCAAAAAGGTCTGAGGCAAATCAATGACAGCATTATGGGTGATTGTGCTCTGCGGAGCGCTTTCGATCGTCTACGCCGCCTGGGCGACGTCCTCCGTACTCAAGGCGGACGCCGGCAACGCGCGCATGCAGGAGATCGCGGCTGCGGTCGCCGAGGGCGCGCAGGCCTATCTCAAGCGCCAGTACATGACGATCGGCATGGTCGGCATCGTGATCTTCGCCTTGCTGGCCTATTTCCTCGGCATGCTGGTCGCGATCGGCTTCCTGATCGGCGCCGTGCTGTCGGGCGCCGCCGGCTTCATCGGCATGAACGTCTCGGTTCGCGCCAACGTCCGCACCGCCCAGGCCGCGACGACCTCGCTGGCCGGCGGTCTTGAACTGGCCTTCAAGGCCGGCGCCATCACCGGCATGCTGGTCGCGGGTCTGGCGCTCCTCGGCGTCACCATCTACTTCGCCTATCTCACCCAGGTCCTTGGGCTGAAGGCCAATGACCGCGTCGTCGTCGACGCGCTGGTGGCGCTCGGCTTCGGCGCCTCGCTGATCTCGATCTTCGCCCGTCTCGGCGGCGGCATCTTCACCA
>DAIMKE010000138.1:0-530 GCA_036721875.1 Bradyrhizobium sp.
GCCCAAGGCAGTCCGACGTGCCGGCGGAATTGGTGGACAAGTTCGACTCAAAATTGAGTTCCGCAAGGAGTGCTGGTTCGATTCTGGCCAGGTTCAAACATTCAGACTATGAGCCTAACGGGCTGCGATCCCATCAACGGCGAGAACATCCGCTGATACGTTTGCGGTCGCACCAGTTTCGCACCAGAAACGACCTCATCGAAAGCCAACAAACGCGATCGCATTCAGACGAAAATGCAAGGAAATCAACGAAAACGATCTTTCGGCTGCCGCTCATAACGGTCTGGTTGCAGGTTCGAGTCCTGCCGGGCCCACCACATTGTTAGTCCGTCAGCGTTCTCAGCCATTCGTCGTCATCCGCTGAATAGATATTTTTCCTAATTTTTCCAATGCCCTCCGGCGTTCAAGCGTTCGCCGACGTTCGCATGCTGTTTGCTAGCATCCCGTCGTTTTGTTGGCATATTTGTTGGTATCTTATCGATACCAAAGCGAGATACCAACATGCCGCTCACGGATACGAAGTGCCGGAA
>DAIMKE010000138.1:540-9804 GCA_036721875.1 Bradyrhizobium sp.
CAAGCCGCGCAAGCTCTCCGACGGCAGTGGCTTGCACCTCTTAATCACTCCTGACGGAGCCAAATACTGGCGCTTGGCCTATCGGTGGCACGGCAAGCAACGCACCCTTGCAGTCGGCGTCTATCCAGCCATTGGGTTGATGGCGGCGCGCGCTGCACGGGATGAAGCCAAACGTAACCTTGCTGCTGACATCGATCCTTCTGTAGTGAAACGGGAGCGTAAGCGGGCCGCAAAGATTGCGACTGACAATACCTTCGAAGCCGTCGCGCGCGAGTGGCATGAAAACTGGAAAGGTGCGCGTAGCCCCTATTACGCTGCGCAGATCCTCCGACGTCTGGAGGCGGATGCTTTCCCGGCGATCGGCCGCCGTCCGATCGCGGCGCTCGAGCCGCCGGAACTGCTGCACATGCTACGCAAGGTCGAGAAGCGCGGGGTGAACGAAACGGCGCGACGGCTAAAGCAACTGGTCGGACAAATATTCCGTTTCTCTATTGACTGGCCGAGCGAAGCGGATCCCTCCGTTGATCTCAAGGAAGCTTTACGAGCCGCCGGAGAACCGCAGCGTCACAGAGCGATGCCGCTTTCAGAGCTGCCAACATTCTTGCAGAAGTTGGAGTGTTACAGCGGCGAGCCGCAGACCAAACTTGCATTGAAGCTGGTCACCCTGACGTTTCTCCGAACGACTGAGCTGCGCGCCGGCAAGTGGAGCGAATTGGAGAACCTGGATGAAAATTCCGCTGTGTGGCGCATTCCGGCCGAACGCATGAAAATGCGACTGGAGCATCTGGTGCCTCTGTCACGCCAAGCCGTGGCGGTATTGCGCGAGCTGCGCGCGCTTTCTGGCGGCAGTCCCAACATCTTTCCTTCGCCCGGAAAAGGCGACTGCATGTCCAGCAACACCATGCTCTATGCCCTCTACCGGATGGGATACCATGGCCGCGCCACAACGCACGGATTCCGCGCCGTCGCCTCCACGATCTTGAACGAAACCAACTTGTTCAACCGAGACTGGATCGAGCGCCAGCTTTCGCATGTGGAACGGAATGAGGTGCGACGTGCCTACAATGCAGCGGAGTGGATGTCCGATCGTCGAAGAATGATGCAGTGGTGGGCAGACCATATTTCGGCGCTGGCTCTCGAACGCGATAAAATTATCGCGTTGTCGCGCGCGGGCTAATCGGAAGATGGGGAGCATCGCACACACGGCGACGTCTAACGCGTTGTCGCGTGGCGAAACAGTCTCCACCATCATCAATGATGCACGCATCGAGCTCGCACAACGTCACATCAAGACCGTGCGCAGATCGCTCACCGAGACCGCTCAGTTGCTCGGCTTCTCAGGCTCGCCGACGTCCCGTTGATTCAACGGAAGTTCGGCAGCAGCGCGACAACTGGCACAAAATCGACACGCCGGCTCTCACGCTCACGGCGCCGTCTATGTCCCGCGTCGCAGCTCTAAGGAAATGATATTAATGGACCGGGGTGGATTGGCTGCACGATCAAGCGTGCCACCCTTTCAGTTGACCCTTCGCTCATATCCTTCCCAATAGCGTTCACGCAGCAGTCGCTTCAGGATCTTCCCGGACGGATTGCGAGGAAGCTCGTTGACGAATTCGATCGATTTCGGGATCTTGAAACCCGCCAGCCTTTCTCGCGCGAAATGCAGTATGCCCGCCGGGTCCGCCGGGCGATCCGGTTTCAATACGATGAGGGCCTTGACGGCCTCGCCCCAACGGTCGTCGGGCACACCGATGACGGCGACGTCGGCGATATCCGCGTGCCCGTACAAGGCACTTTCGATCTCGGCGGGATAGACGTTCTCTCCGCCGGAGACGATCATGTCTTTCAATCGATCGTGGATATACAGGTATCCGTTTTCATCAAGGAATCCGGCATCGCCGCTATGCAGCCAGCCGTTCCTGAGGGTCCTCGCGGTGTCGTCGGTCCGTCTCCAGTATCCCTTCATGTTTTGCGACGAGCGGCAGACAACTTCACCCACCTGTCGGGCCGGCAGGGATTTCCCCGAAGCGTCGACGATCCGCAGTTCGACGCCTTCGATGGGGCGGCCACATGACCTCAGGATCTCGTCATTGCCAGCGGTATGGTCTGCGGCTTCCAGAACTGTAATGACACCGGTCGTTTCGGTAAGGCCGTAGACCTGGAAAAATCCCGTGTGCTTGAATACGCGGAGCGACTTCCTGAGAAGCTCGACCGGTATCGGCGACGCCCCATAAAGAACTTGCCTCAGCGAGGAGAGATCGATTTTCTCGACGTTACGCTCGGCCAGCATCGCCAACAACATCGCCGGAACGAGAAACGTGATCGTAGCCCGATCACGCCGTATCGTTTCTAGCGCCTGAGATGGAACGAACTCGCGAAGCACGATGGTCTTGAGGCCGGCCATCAGACCGAGCACGCCGGTACCGACCCCCGCGATGTGGAACAACGGCATTGCAAGCAGCATGACGTCGTCGGACGACCACGCCTTCCAGTCATCAACCGCCTGAAGGGGAAAATTTGCGTGAGAAAGCTGTACGCCCTTTGGATAACCGGTCGTGCCGCTGGTGTATAGCTGCACGCAGACGTCATCCGGGCTGACTGGCAAGCCCGGGTCCGACCGGGGTTGGGCGTCGCGCCACTTGGGATATATCGAGTTCAGCACGATTATTTGGCGAACGGTGTCCAGCTGGTCTCGGATTGTGGCGATAATCTCCACGAACGCATCCCCGACGAAGAGAACTTCGGTTTGGGCGTCGTTGATTGCGAAAGCAATTTCGGGAGGTGCCAGCCTTGCATTGATCGGCACCAGAACCGCGCGGGCCTTGGCCCCGCCGAGCAGTATTTGAAAGAAGATGTCCGAGTTCTTGTCGAGGATCGCAATACGGCTCGCCGGCCGCACGCCCGTAGCCACGAGGCCGTTGGCGACTTGATTGGATAATTCGTCGAGAGCCCGGTAGCTTGTCTCGCGCCCTTCAAAGCTCAGGGCCATGGCCTCAGGAGTGCGCGCTGCGGAACGTCGCAGAATTTCCACGATCGTCTGGACCGGCGTTGACGGCAAGGCTCCATCCGACTCGATCATCAATCCCTCCCCCACTACAGGTTTTGCGATACACGATGACCGGCAGGGCACTCCGAAGGTAGACAAATTCTGGATTAGCGCTATTCAACGTAGAATGACTGCACTACCGGCCTCACGCGGTTCAAAGCCGATCCGATTACTGAAACGCGGGCGATGAGAGCATGCAAGCGGCTTCAAGCCTTGCGCTTGGTCAGCCTCGAACTCCGGGTGGCACCCGCGAGCCAGTCCCTGGAAGCGGCAAACTCTGCTTCGAGGAATCGTCGGACCTCGCGGGTCAACTTTCTGAGATCGCTCTCGCGTCTGCGGAGCAGCCAGACTTTCATCGCAACTGTTTCTTGCGGCAATACCTGGACAAGCCCCTCGGCTTGCGCGAACGGCACGGCAAGAAGCGCAAGGCCGAGCCCGCAACCGGCGGCGGCAAAATGGTTAGCCACCGGATTGACCCGGACAACGCTGCGGATGCCCGCCGCTTCCGAGAAATATTCCAACAGGTGCCTCTGGTTTGGCCGGACATTGCGGAATGAGACGAAATCGGTCGTATGACCGATGATGTCGTGATCCCTGAGTTCAGCCAACGACCGTGGCGCGGAGCGTCCGGCAAGGTACTGCTCGGAAGCAAAGATCCCCATCGGTATATCGGCAACCCGCTTTCCAATGAGATCGTTCTCACCGGGGTCTCCCATCCTGATGACGTAATCCAGGTCGCTCGTTGCCACGCTCTGCTGGTTCACCGTCGAGATGATTTCCAGATAGATCCGGCTATTGCGCCGCCGCAGTTCCTTGACGCGAGGCAGCAGCCAGTGCTTGGTCATGCCTTCGGTCGCCGATATCCTGACCACTGACGATCGCTGCCCGACCCGCGAACGCAGATCGCGTTGAAACGATTCGAAAGCGAGCATCATATCGCCGGCCGAGCGTTGCAGGTCTTCGCCCTCCTGCGTCAGCTTCACACCGGACGAGGCCCGAAAGAACAGCGGCGCGGCCACGTAACGCTCCAGTTCCTTCAAACGCCTGCTCAACGTCGGTTGACTCATACCCAGTTCGTGCGCGGCACGGTTGACGCTTCCGGTCCTCGCCACCACGGAAAACAAGCGAAACAGATCCCAGTTTGCCTCGGTCACGCGATCATCCCTTCGAACATTGCGTTGGGTTCTTGGCCGCAGATACGCCGAGCAAAGGCCGTCGGTACGCAACGGTTATTCAATATTGCGACGCCCGTTCAACATAACCGTTATGGCCTTCTTCGCGGTACTTCGGAATATGCCAATACTCAATGGAACAACGGATACTAGCGATGGCAAAGGTCACACTTGCGGCGATCAGGGATTTCATAGGCCAGGACCTCGGCAGATCCCGTTGGGTCACCGTCGACCAATCCATGATCGACCAGTTCGCGGCATGCACGGGAGATAACCAATGGATCCACGTTGACGTAGACCGCGCGGGCAAGGAAAGTACGGCAGGCGGCACCATTGCCCACGGCTTCCTGAGCCTGTCGTTGATTGCCCCCTTGGGCATGGACCTGGGGCTTGCTCCAGTTGATGCATCTGCCGTCTTCAACTATGGCCTGGACAAGGTCAGGTTCCTGACACCGGTAAAATCGGGCAACCGCGTTCGCCTTCAACTTTCGATGACCGGCGTCGAGCCGAAAGACAACGGCCGTTTGCTGATCAAGGGCAACGCGATACTTGAGATCGAGAACAGCCAAACGCCGGCCCTGGTTGCCGAGACGCTGACGCTGGTGGTTCCCTAGCCCGATATCACCGAAGTCAGACCGCCATCGACGGCAAGGATCTGACCGGTGATGTGCTTGCCGGCGTCGCTGGCGAAGAGAACCGCGGCGCCTTTCAGATCGTCCTCGTCGCCGATGCGACGCAGGGGTGCGCCCGCGGCGAGCTTTTCGACACCGACAGCCTCGATCGTGCCCTTCGTCATCCTCGACGGGAAAAAGCCGGGCGCCAGAGCATTGGCCGTAATTCCGTATCGCCCCCAACTACCGGCCAGGGCCCGCGTGAAATTGACCACCGCGCCCTTGCTCGTATTGTAGGCAACCATCTGCATATCCCCGGAACTTCCGAACAGGCCCGCGATCGAAGCAAGGTTGATAATGCGGCCGTATTTGTTGGGAATCATCGAGTGCTTCGCAACCTGCTGGCTGAGCAGGAACAGCGAGCGGATGTTCAGATTCATCACCTTGTCCCACGCCTCGATCGGGTGATCCTCGGTCGGCGCGCCCCAGGTAGCGCCCGCGTTGTTCACCAGAATGTCCACCCGGCCGAGCTTCTTGATCGCTTCGTCTGCGAGTCGCTTGACGTCTTCGTCCCTGGAATTATCCGCCGCGATCCACTCCGCCTTGATGTCGAGACCGGCAAGATGTGCCTGGGCCTTTTCCAGATCTGGCGCCTTGCGAGAGGAAATCACGACCCGTGCCCCTAGCTCGCCCAGCGCCTCGGCGATCTGCAGCCCAAGGCCGCGGGAGCCGCCCGTAACAAGAGCATTCTTGCCGGTGAGATCGAATGCCTTCTTGATGCTTCCCATAGTCAAATCCTCTTGTAGGCAAAGTTCTGCTGCGCGGTTATGTAGCCCGCGGGATCGCTATATCCCGCGGAATACCGCCGAGCGACGTTCCACGAAGGACTGGATACCCTCCTTCATGTCCTCGCTGCTGAAAACGCGGTCCTTGATCTTCGGAATGTAATCAATCGCAGCTTTCTCGCCCGCCTCGATATATTTCAATGCAGCTTCCTTGGTCACCTGAATGCCGATCGGCGCGTTCCTGGCGATCAGCTGCGCGATTTCCATCGCACGACCCACCTGTTGTCCGGGAGCGACGACCTCCTGAACGAACCCGATCTTGTGCGCGCGGGCCGCATTGAACTCGTCGCACAGGAACAAATGATACATCGCATCTCCCCAGCCAGCACGGGTCAGATAACGAAAGTGAGCTCCACCAAGTGGCGCGATCCCGCGCTTGGATTCCATCTGGCAGAACCGGGCGTCATCGGCCGCCACCACAATGTCGCCCGCGAGCATCATTTCGATGCCAATCGTGAAACAGATCCCCTGCACCGCCGTGACGATCGGCTTGCGGCAGCGGCTCTTCAGGGCGAACGCATCGATGTTACCGGGCTTCATCTCGGTATTCTCGGCCTTTGGTCCGAAGAACTTCGGCATATCAAGTCCGGCCGTGAAGTCCGGGCCTTCGGCGCAGAGCACTCCGACCCAGTAGTCTTCGGTGCGGTCCAGAAGCGTCATCGCGTCCGATATCTGCGCCATCATCTGCGGGCTGAAGGAGTTCTTCTTCGCCACATTGTCGATGATGATCTTGAACACATGCCCGTGCACCTCGGTGCGGATCTGGCCAACCTGGGTTTTCGTCTCGTTCATTTGCATGTCTCCGAATGGCTTCCAGGCGACTGCGCAACGGCACGCAGGCTTCCCTCGTCGACCGGCGTGCAGCCGATTATTGCTTGCCAGCCAGCTTTGAACAGTCGCCGAAACACTGGCTACAAAACATTTGGATAACCGCTATTCAGTGGCGATGCGGCTCTGCCGTGAAACCCTTTCGTCTCTCGCTTAGCTCAGCGCCGCGAACGCGGTCCGTTCGAAAGCCATCAGTTCTTCCGTCCGGCCGTCACGTACCTTCAGTAGCCACTGCGGATCCTGGAGCAGCGCCCGCCCCACCGCGATGAGATCGAACTCCTCGCGATCGAGGCGGCGGATCAACTCGTCGAGGGACGCCGGACGGGAGCTCTCTCCGCCGTATGCGGCGATGAATTCGCCGGTCAGACCGACCGACCCGACCGAAATCGTCGGCACCCCCGTCACCTTCTTCGCCCATCCGGCGAAGTTCAGATCGGAGCCATCGAACTCCGGTTCCCAAAAGCGCCGTTGCGAGCAATGCAGAATGTCGACGCCGGCGTCGACCAAGGGTTTGAGCCAGGCTTCCAATGCGCGAGGCGTATCGGCCAGCTTCACTTCAAAGTCCTGCTGCTTCCACTGGCTGATCCGGAGCAATATCGGAAAGTCCGTTCCGACCGACTTGCGCACGGCGTGGACGATATCAGCGGCAAAACGGGCGCGGCCGGGCAGGTCCTTGCCTCCATAATTGTCCTCGCGGCGATTGGTGCCCTCCCAGAAGAACTGATCGATCAGATAGCCGTGCGCGCCGTGCAACTCCACTGCATCGAACCCCAAACGCTTCGCCGCAAGCGCCGCATCGGCGAAAGCGCGGACGGCGTCTGCGATGTCCTCTTCGCTCATCGGCTCGCCGAACTTCTTATCCGGTCGCGACAGGCCCGACGGACTGTCGTAGGCACCGGGAGGAGACCAATTCTGTGCGCGCGTGCGAACGGCTCCGACATGCCATAGCTGCGGTGCCATCAGGCCACCCGCTGCGTGCACCTCGTCCACCACACGGCGCCACCCCGCCAGTTCCTTCTCGCCATGAAAGCGGGGAACATTCGGATCGTTCAGGGATGCCGGACGATCCACGCCCGTGCCCTCCGATATGATGAACCCTACCGCCCCTTCAGCACGGCGGCGGTAGTACCGCGCGACGTCTTCGGTCGGAATACCGCCCGGAGAGAACGAGCGCGTCATCGGCGCCATCACCACCCGATTCGGCAGGTTCAACCCTTTCAGCTTGAAAGGCCGGAAAAGTGCGTCGCTGGACATTCGTGCTCCATGATTCAGTTGGTAGCTTTGCGGGCTCCGATCACGCGCCTTGCTCGTTCAAAAGGCAAGCTCACTTTTCCTCGGCCCTGAGTACGTCCCCGAACTGCTCCCACGAACTGCCGGTCCAACGCTGCAGTTGCAGCTGCGTGTACGCCGCGCTGCTTTCCGGGCTCGTGCTGATCGTAACGCCCGGTATAAGGGTCGGGAGCGTCAGCCCGCGTATGTTCCGCGACTGTTTGACGATGTTCTCGCGCGAGAGGTCGCCAGCACACTGCTTGAGCACCTGCTCCAGGATCTGCCCCTGCTGCGTACCGAATAAATAATTGGCATCGCCGATGTCGGCGCCCGGGAGGTATTTCGCGAAATGTTCTCGGTACCATTTGATGCCGGGATCGTCGGCCCATTTCTTGTCATTGGGGTCCTTGAGCATTGTTGCCGCGACAATGCCCACCGCCTTTTCCGGCCCCGCAGGGACGATGGTTGAAGAGACCGAGCTCGACACCAGATTGATCAGGAACAGAGGCTTCCAACCGATCTCGTCGACCTTCTTGATAGCCTGAGCCGCAAACTTCGGCGTGCCGGCAACCAGGAACGCCTCGGCGCCAGACGCTTTCAACTTCACCACGTGGGAATCGATCGTCGGCTCGGTCACTTCATACGAGGACACTACAACCTTCTTGTCGAAGTCATCCTTCAGGTAGGCCCTGAATGCATTGACGAAGTCCTTACCCAAATCGTCATTCTGATGCAGGATCGCGATCTTTGCGTCCGGCCGGGCTTTGGTGATGTACTTCGCGTAGATGCGCCCTTCCGTGTCATAGCTGGGCAGCCCCGTTGTGGTCATCGGAAATTCAACGAAGTTGGTGAATTTGGTGACCCCGCTCACTACAAACAGATGGGGCACCTTCTTCGCGTTGACGTACTTGATGGTGGCGCCGATTCCGGGGGTACCGAGCGGGCCAAACAGGAAGGCCACTTCATCGCTTTCGACGAGTTTCCTGATCTGCTCCACCGTCTTGGGAGGACTGTAGGCATCGTCGTAGGTGATGAGATTTATCTTGCGGCCGTCGATGCCGCCACGATCGTTGATCGAATTGACATAGGCGATCAGACCCTTTCCGGTATTGCTCAGCGGCGATGCGGGACCGCTAAACGGGAACGTCGCCCCCACCTTCACCTCGGCGCTCGTGACGCCGGGCATTTCCGCACACGCGGGCGCGCCGACTACCGATGCCGCGAGCGCGGCTGCAATAATGGTCTTTCTGAACATTGACATCTCCCTCCGGCGACAAATGCGTCGCCCCTCGTTCGTCCTACTTCCAATTCTAACGCCCGGTCATTCCCAGCACCGGTCAGCCCGCGGCTGCCGCATCGGACGCCTTCGCAGCCCCCCGCTCAATCGCGACCTCTCGCAGCTTGTGTTTGAGTATCTTGCCGGTGGAGGCTGATGGCAGAGCGTCGAGCACGATCAATTCAGTCGGGCGCTTGTACGAAGTGAGCTGTTGGGC
>DAIMKE010000139.1:0-9790 GCA_036721875.1 Bradyrhizobium sp.
ATCCTCGCCGGACACCTGCAACTCAACAAGGCGGCCCACCCCGGAGGAATACCCCAAATGCGGCATGGATGCGGGCTAATACGCCGACTGAATGGGGTTCAGGGTATGGCGGTGGCGAAGCGAGACGAACGCCAGCGGGACACTAGTCGTAAAGCTTTCGACAACCTTCTGTCTTTGGCCGTCTAATCTACTACGTCCATTCGTGCGTACTTTAAGCGCCAAGCGATCTTCCGAAGCACCTAGTTGAATGTGGATGGCTTCCTCGCGCTGCCTACCGCGAGACCTCTCTTCAATGAGGCGGGCGTTGGCGGACCAATTTGCCACGTAACGCTCGAGGCAAGCCATCACAGCGACTGCGCAGTCTCGATGATGTTAGCCGATGATAGGATCGAAACTCTTACCGCGGCATCTTCGCCATCTCGCGGCAACTTTGGGCACAGTCGCGGCAAGTGCTCGCACACTGCTCCATCTGTGCATCGGCATGAAAGGTGAGGCAGTCTCGAGCGCAGGCGTCGCACAATTGCGCGCAGGCGTCGCAAAGGACCGCATGCAGCGGCGAGCGCCGAAGCATGGAATTGGCAGTCGTCTGGCACATTTCGGCGCAGTCGAGCAGGAGCGCCAGATGAGCCGGTGCGACGTGCTGACCGGCTTGCTCCGTGCAATACCGTGCCGTTTCAAGACACATGGCGTGTGACTTGAGGCAACTGTCGACACATTGCTGCATCGTCATTGCCGCTCCACCCATCCCGGGCATCGCACCGGAGTGCTGCGCCTCCGCCATACGTGCAGTCAAGCCGACCGCAGCGAACCCCAAGATGGAACTAATGACCTCACGACGGTTACCCATGCTAAGCTCCTGTAGTTGCATCTCAACGGGTCGATTGCGTCCGAAAGCGGGCGCGCTTATGTGCGCGCGATGCAACTAGCGACGCAAGTGCCCTCCTTCGCAGCCAGGAGCATCCTTGCAAATGCTCTTGAGCGTGTGTTGTTTGATGTCTCTCTCTTGCTGCTCAACTGACGGAGCCGTGCCTCCACGTTCATCCAATGGCGCTCCAGGCGGCTTCCGCCTGCCGGTCGGCGCGAGATACTGGGGATGGTGCGCGGGGACAACTTTCATTTTGGGTAGTGGAGCTGACTGTTCCGTCTGCGAAAAAGCAGGTTCGCTGATCAAACTGGCGACAAGAGCGGCCAAACCAGCGAACACGAGGCGTACGGACATGATCATGTCCTTTCAAGCGTGAATCCGATGTTGAAAACAACTATGCGGAAGACACGCTCGTGCAGATTGACGTAGATCAAACGGGCAGCTTTCCAGATGGATAGTCGCCGAAAGGTGATCCGCGTCGGTATGAGCCCCCGCCCGTGCGTCACTCGTACGAGGGCGGCCTGACATTCCGGTATCATTTAGTTCCGAGGAGAAACAGCCGCTGCTCGAAAATCCTCACCGATCCAACCCTCGTCGCTCCACCGAATTGTGAAGTCGATCGTCTCGTCCGCGCTCACCGAGCCGTATCAAGAGTTGCCGCGAAGAAGCCAAGCCCCGTATCTATCGCTTCAGCTTCGGCGATAGCGTGCCAGCCGTCGAACCCGTACCGCACAACGCCCGGACGGGGCAGCGCGACCACCAATATGCTCCCTGCGGAGAAGCTGCCGATCCTGGCATGCAGCCACCAAAATGCGCAGCGCGCGTGCCGCCGTTCGCCCTGATAACGCTCCCAGACCGCCCGCGGCCGATCAAAGCAATAGCTGAGATCGCGAGAAAGCAGCAGCTTCACAAATTCGGCATGAGCCCAGGCCAGGGGCATGGCAGAACCTGTTGGGCGTCCCGGATACAGGCGGCGCGCGGGGATCGGCGCTTCGTCCCACACCTGCTCGGGGATCATGCCGCCGAGGCTCGCCGAGGCGGCCATGGTAAGCAGGGACGGCAAAGGGTCTCGTCCCGCCGCAAGCTCGTAATGTCCTCGCTCTCCCGCCAACAACGGCCAGGGACGACCTTCACCAGTGCCATCGTATGGCCGTCCGTCCGCGTGCTCACCGTAACCGTCATGGTTGTAGCGCCGCCACACGGGCCCCGCCGGGGTATCAACCCTCAGCAGGCTATCGATGACCTTGATGCTGTCGCGAATGAGTGGGTCGCACGCTTGACGCAGGCCGAGGCGGACGAGTTGCAGGAAATCGGTACTCACGTGATCTTTTGCCGCAAGCTTGAGCCCGTCTGCACGATTTCGGAGCGAAACGAATTCGTCGAGGGCACGTTCGCCGTTCTGCAGCACCGTCGCCGGAGCAGTTCGAATGAAGTAACCGGGAACACCGACCTGGCGCGCCAGGTCGGTGCCAGATACCGCCGTCCACCGTTCGATGTTGTCGTTCCAGAAGTCCGCGAGATCGAGCGCCCAATTTTTCGCTTCACCCTCCAGGAAGTCACTGCCGGCCACCAAGGCCGCGATAGCTATCGCGAGCGTGAACGTGTTGATGCCGGCATTTTCTTCCCAGCGATCCTGGTCGGTCGATGGGCCATTGGAAGCAACAAAGGCCAGCGCCCTGCCGACCATGTTTCTCACTTCGATACCAGCGAGAGCGCCGCGATCCGCCAAGGCGGCTGCTAGGAGGACCGGAAAAGCCGCTTCATCCAGTTGTACGCCACGCCAGTAGGACTGCCCGCCCAGCCACTGGTTTTGGTTCCAGTGGCCGTCCACGTTCTGGGTGGCGATCAGGTAGCGAAGCGCGTCGCGGCCTTCGGACTCTCCGCCGATGGCGAGCAGCGCGCTTGCGCACTCGACGAGATCGCGCGGCCAGACCAAATGGTAACCGCTGCGTTCGTCGCCGCTATCTCCCCAGGGAATGCTGAGACTTGCCACCATGGCGCCGGGATAGGTCTTGTCCAAATGGGACCGCAGCACGATCTCAGAAACGGTCAACTGGCGTTGAATCTCCGGCATCCCGTCGGGTGGACGGAGAGAGCATTCGCAAATCCGTTTGTGCCACGCCTCCCAGTCGGAGAGCTGTCCCGCGAGCAGATTGTCAAACGGCTGTATCAGCGTTGAAACCGCAAGCGTCGCGGCGGCCTCCGGGCTACTGGCAAAACCAAGCGCCAGGACCGCCTGTCGCGGGAGTTCGGCCATCAGGGCGACGTTGCCCGGACCGGCCGCCGCATACGACCACGTCATCGCTCCGTTCCGTGCAAAATCCTGCCAGCCGTCACTGGCCCCGACGTATCCGGCGCTGGCGCGCATGATGGCATCCTGCTGCTCAGAATCGACGGCAGCGAGAGCAAGGGAAAAGGGCCCCTGCTCGGCCCAGAGGATTGTACGGCCGCGATGCTGAACAACCCTCGCTCGGTTGCCCTTTCCAGTTGCGCCCAGATGCGGGGCCAGTAGCGCATAGACGCGCAGATCGGGATCGACCGTCTCTAGTGTGGTTTCGATTGCGAGCACATCCCGCCGCGGGTCAGGTGTGATACGAAGTCGGAGCCGATAGCGCAAGCCGGTGTGCAGGATTTCAAATGCCGGTGCGCCTGGACTGATCGAACGAAGCTCATGGGCACCGCAACGCTTCACCTCGTCCCAGTACCCTTTCCCGTCGGCAACAATGAACCCGAGATCGCGGATCTGAGGGATATCTATTCGCGGCCAGTAGACTTCGTTGAGGATGCCGTAACCTATCGTGAACCAGAGCCGGGCCGGGCCGAGGGAACAGCCCACCGCGTCCTTCGCGCTGCTGGTCCAGGTCGGGGAGATACCGGGTGAGCCGGGAGCGTCCTGGAGCGGTGAAGACAAAGCTGACAGCGCAAACGTTTGGGGAGTTTGCATGGCGGCTTATTCCGGCTGCCCTCTGGACAAAACCTTCATCCCGGGGATCGCACACTGAGCCTCAGTACCAGCACGCGAGTACGGACGGCATCACAAGAACTTTTCAGTCTGGAGCAGATCACATCAATTGGCGCGCCGGCGTCGACCAACTCTCGCAGAATATCATCCGTTTCCGGAGACCACTCAGGTTGTTGCGTAACCGCCCTACTGCGTTCGATGGTGATCCAGCGCCTATTAGGCTGCGAAACCCTGCCGTCGGTCTCAGGCCGAATGCCGCTCTCGGCAAAGTGGCGGCAATTTGCTTCCTGCCTCGCCTTTTCGCTGAGCATCCTACTCTCCTGGACAATCCGCCAAATGTGGGAAGCGTGAACTTCAGGTAAACGTAATCATGATACTTTGCGCGGCCAAAGCTTCGGTTTGATCTAAGTCAACTTTGCTGGCGTTTTATTTCGGAGAGGCCAATCCCGAACTCGAAGCTTTAACGTGACTAAACTGCGAGGCTTCGCAAGAAAGGCCAGGTACGCCAAGTCCACAAGAAAGCAGCTTGGACCAGATGTCCTCCGCTGTTTCGGCGAAGCGAAAAAGATCGCCTTCCGTTCTCTCGATCGTGCCGTTCTCGATCAACGTTTCAAAATTGACGGCGGACCGCCAATACTGCTCGTCAAATAGCACGATCGGAATAGCTGGCGACTTTTTCGTCTGCCTTAACGTCAAGATCTCAAACAGCTCGTCAAACGTACCAAACCCTCCCGGAAACGCGACGAGCGCATTGGCACGCATTGCCAAGTGCATCTTCCGCATTGCAAAATAGTGAAACCGAAACGTGAGTTCTGGTGTTGAGTATGGGTTAGGCTGCTGCTCCTGCGGCAAGGTGATGTTGAAGCCGATGGAAGGGGCTCGCGCCTCGCTCGCTCCCCGGTTCGCCGCCTCCATGATTCCCGGACCGCCGCCTGTTGCAATAACGTTGTCGCGGACACCACCATTCGAGGTGAGCGCGCCACCACGTTCGGACGCCAAACGAGCGAAGGCGCGGGCTTCCCGATACCATCGCGCATGCTGTGCCGAGCCGTTCTCTCGAGCGCGTGCCGATCCAAAGACCACTATAGTCGACCGCACGCCCCACGACCTCAAATACTTCTCCGCTTTCTCATACTCCAGCATGAACCGGACGCCGCGCATGGAATCGCTTAGCAGGAAGTCCTGATCCAGTGCCGCCAAAGTATAAGCGGATGAACGTATCTGTTCGACATTTGAGGGACCCAAGATTCCCTCTGGCGTTCTCAGCTTATCATCCATGACAACATCCCATTTCAAGAGGCTACATACTTGATTATTTGGTCTCGAAGTTGTTGAGCTAGATCAATAGGCCTGACGAGGATGCCTCTTATCCTTTCCTCATAGCCAACCGAGTATGCTTGGTCTGGTCGGTTTGCATGCGACTATCGTGAATGACGTGTGACGCCGCTCGAAGCTGCCGGCCAGTACATTGGGGTATGGGAATGGGCCTGAAATTGTCCTTTCTGGGTGGGGCTGGAACGGTTACAGGCTCGAAGTATCTTGTCGAAGGCCCATCACATCGAATTCTAGTTGACTGCGGCCTTTTCCAGGGAAGCCGAACACTCCGAGAGGCAAACTGGGCGAGAGTCCCGGTGGAGCCGGCCAGCATCTCAGCGGTTGTCCTGACCCATGCCCACCTTGATCATTCCGGCGCGCTGCCTTTGCTGGTCAAGCAAGGCTTCAAAGGGGCCATCATTTGCTCAGAGGCGACAGCCGCGCTGTGCGAGATCCTTCTGCGAGATTCCGGATATCTGCAGGAGCAAGATGCCCGATACGCCAACGAACGCAAGTTCTCAAAGCACAAGCCGGCTCTTCCGCTTTATACGGTAAAGGACGCAGAAGCGGCTCTGCGTCTGTTGACGCCAGTACCATTTCATAGCGAACAGCAATTGCCGGGGGACGGAACTATGGTACTTCGCCGCGCCGGTCACATTCTTGGAGCCGCCTGCGTTGAACTTGAGTGGGATCGAACTTCCATCGCGTTCTCGGGTGATTTGGGTCGACACGCTGACCCTACAATGCTTGAGCCCGAACCGTTGGAGAAGGGGAACTATCTGGTCGTAGAATCGACCTATGGCGATCGCTCACATCCCAAAATCGATCCTCAACGCGCCGTACAGGAAATCATTAGCACGACGACGAAACGCGGCGGCACCGTCGTTATCCCGTCCTTTGCAGTGGGCCGAGCTCAGGCGCTACTTCACTATTTAGCGAAGATCAAGATGGCGGGTGGGCTCACGAACGTACCGATTTTCCTCGACAGCCCCATGGCTGTCGATGCCAGCGAAATCTTCTGCAAGTTCAAGGTCGATCACAAGCTGTCATACGATGAATGCAAGAGAGCATGCGCCGTTGCTACCTATATTCGCTCGGTTGAAGATTCAAAGCGCTTGAGCGAGAGTGCTGTTCCCAAGGTCATCATCTCCGCGAGCGGCATGGCGACTGGCGGACGTGTGCTTCATCATCTGAGACACTTTGCGCCGGACCAGAGGAACACCGTCCTCTTTGCCGGTTATCAGGCTGAGGGCACGCGAGGGGCCGTTATGCTGTCAGGCGCCAAAACCGTTCGGATTCATGGCCAAGACGTGCCAATCGCGGCTGAGGTTCGAAATATCGGCGCGCTGTCGGCTCATGCAGACGCCGACGAAATATTGGCATGGCTCAAGAGCGGGAGGGCAACGCCGAAGCGAACTTTCATCACCCATGGAGAGCTGAAGGCGGCGTCCGCCCTACAGAACCGAATCACGAAGGAATTGGGATGGAGCAGCGTCGTAGCGGAGAAGGGCCAAGAGGCTACGCTGAACTGACGTCGCAAAGATAACTGAGAAGAGGCGATCCCGCCGCGATCATGCAGAATCACCTCAGTCCAGTCGGTGTTACTTTGGACCGATGTGGTGGGGCTCACGCGGGCCGCCGCTGTAATGATGGCTCCCGCTCGGACCGGATTTCTTTGAATCCGTCTTCTGTTTCTTGGGGCCGATGTGATGAGGAACCTCGGACTTGGGTCCACCAGAGTAGTGGTGGCTGCCGCCCTTCCCTTCTCCAGAACTCGTCTGCGCCATTGCAGGGAGCGCAACGAAGGACATGACACTCGCGGCAACAAACAGTTTGCAGATATTCATTTCTCTTCCTCCATTTGACCGAACAGGTCAGAACAATCAAACCGGGCGTCTGATCTGGTGGCAATCAATCCGATGCGTCACGATCTGAGTTGAGCCAGATCAAAGACTAGCGGCAAAAACGTTTGGAGGAATGCTGAAAAAATCGGCATGCTAGCCCGAAACTCAGAGCCACCATCACGTCCAGGTTCCTTTTAACGCCTGTGTTACTAGCGCCGGCTACGGCTTACGTCCTCTGAGTGATCGATTGCAGGACTTCAACAACATTCCATGGAAGATCAGGTTTCCCAAGCGTCGGCTCGATGCGCACAACAGCTATCGCCGCGCACCGTGCAGTCCTGTGCTGGCGACTGGCTCATGCTGTACGCGAGCATGGCTGCCTGCGCGTCTGCCTCCGGCATTGTACGGTAGAGACGGCATCGGTATCGACTCATTACGATGGGATCCGAAAAAAAATTACGCAACAGGCGTTCGCCAAGTTGACCTTGGTCAAACTGCTGTCCCCGGAGCGCCGTACCGTAGTAGCCGTCAGTCATCCCGACCGGCAGCAAAACCTTGTGGAGAAAAACGATGAAAACAATCGGACAAAGGAGCCTCGCGGCGGCTTTCGGCTTGGCTATCGCCCTTAATTTATCGGCATTGGCTTCGGCCCAGCAACAGACCCCGGATACCCAAAAGGATGCGCCCGCTCAGCAGACTACGCCCGCCCAGCCCGCGCCCGGCATGGGGCCCGGAATGATGCGGGATGGCATGGAACACGGCAAGATGGGCCGGAAAGGGATGGACGGCGAGCACGGCAAGATGGGCGGCCGGATGCACCAGGGCGGATCGGATTCGAAGGACGCGCCCTCGACCACCGGAGCCAGCCCGTCGACGAATTCGACCACAGCACCGCCCACTGGCTCCAAGTAATCGTCATCCGGATTGCCCGACAGCTCGATCGACATCCCCGAGCTGTCGGCAATCGGTGTCCTGAGGCGGAGGCCCCCCCATTGTCCGCTCAACGCCGAGTTCGACAGTTGCGTTCGAGGGAAGAGAGTTGATGGATGTTTCGACGTCTGAAGTTCTGACATCCAACGGTGCGCAACGCCTCTTGCAAAACTCGTTGCTTGAGGTGCTTCTCAAGCGGCCTGTCGATAGCCGATAATGACGTCTTTGCGCTGATTGTCGCCAGTGCACGATCGCGTATCGATCCGCACTGCATCACCTCTTGCTCCGGAAATCCCCCACCTTGCGGATCAGACTGCGCCACTGGCGCACAGTCGTGGCCATCCACAAGCCACTGATCATTGCCGATTTTGCCATGAGAAGTAAGATACGAATCTAGATGTCCCGATCCACGGCGCAGAGTGCATATCAAGAACGAGGGAAAGCGATGTCGGTTGACGAGCCAATTGACCGTGCGCCCGGCTGGACCGTGCAGGTCGGGCTCATTGTACGGGAACGGGTTTGGCAAACAATCACCGCCAGATCCGTGCTGCCGAAGTCACAGCGCGACCTCCGCCTGGATCTGTTTCGCGGTCTGGCGAACTGGCTGATCTTTCTTGGGCATATTCCGGAGACCGTGCTCGCCTGGTTCACGACGCGAAATTACGGCTTTAGCGATGGAGCCGATCTCTTCGTGTTGATCTCCGGCTACACGGCGACCTTTGTGTTCGGCAAGACGATGATGGAGCACGGCCTTGTCATCGGAGCGACCAGGCTTCTGCGCCGGGTTTGGCAGCTCTATGTCGCCCACGTACTGCTGTTCGTTTTTTACCTCACGGCAGTGCATTACGTCGCGCACAGGTTCGATGATCCGCACTTCATGGATCAATTCAACGTTGCGCCGTTAATGAATTTTCCCGTCGAGACTCTCTCCGAAGGCTTGGTGCTCAGGTTCAAACCGCTCAATCTCGACGTTCTACCGCTCTACATCGTTTTGATGGCGGCATTCCCGATCGTCCTTTGGTTTATGTTGCGATGGCGCAACGCCGTGATGATTGGATCGATCGGACTGTATCTTGCTGCCCGCCATTACGGCTGGAACTTGGCATCTTATCCGGCGGGAGTGTGGTACTTCAATCCGTTCGCCTGGCAGTTGCTCTTTGTCCTCGGAGCTTGGCTTGCGCTCGGAGGTGCTGCGGCTAGTCGGGGATTTCTGCATTCCCGTATTCTGTACGTCCTGAGTACCAGCTTCCTTCTGTTTGCGCTTGCCATAACCCTGGCAGAGCGAATCCCGGAGTTGCAGCAGTTCGTTCCGGGGGTCATTGCCAAGACATTCATTCCGAACGACAAGACCAATCTCGCTCCGTACCGCGTGATCCATTTGGCGAGCCTTGTGTTCATCGTCGTCTCGCTCATTCCGATCGATTGGCCGGGACTGAAATGGCCGATCTTCAAGCCCCTCATCAGATGTGGTCAGCAGTCTCTGCCGGTCTTTTGCGTCGGCCTATTTCTGTCCTTCCTCGCGCATTTTGTGCTGGAGCTCGGTTCGGAGGGAGTGCTGGCCCAGCTCCTGGTCGGTGCGGCAGGTCTGTGGATCATGACAATGATCGCCTACTATCGGACTTGGTCGAAAGACGTCGACAAGGGTCTGTCTTCCGGCGGAAGATCACCGCCAGGAGCGGGTGGCGGCGAGCCATAAGCGCTTGTCGAAGGATGAAAGGCTTTCTCAATTCAGGCGCATCTGGTAGGCAGCGATGGTCACTTCCGAGTTGATTTTCACTGAACAAACGCGAGGCGCCATTCTACATGCGCTTCATTGGGCGGCTTCGGCGATCGAACTGCTCGGGGTGCTGGTGATCATTTGTGGTGGTGCTGCCG
>DAIMKE010000140.1:0-9768 GCA_036721875.1 Bradyrhizobium sp.
CATTGACCTTTCTCGCGCTGTAGCGAACTACCTCCCGGTCATTGCGAGGAGCGAAGCGACGAAGCAATCCATCTATCCGTTATGCCGCGCGATGAATTGCTTCGCTTTGCTCGCAAAGACGCGGCGAGAGCGTGCCTCAATACGCTTCCTTCGCGTCCGCCTCTTCGCTGGTCTGCACCAGACCGAGGCTCTCTTCGAGCTTGCCGAGCATGCGCCCAAGATCGCGCCGCTCCTGCGCGGAGAGGCACGACAATATTTCCTGCTCCTTGCGCAACAGGCGCGGAATCAGTTCTTCATAGAGCGCGGCGCCCTTGCGCGTCAGGCGCAGGCGGAATTCGCGACGGTCGTCTGCGTTCTCGACGCGCTCGATCATCTGCCCCTTCATTAACGACGTGACGGCGCGGCTGATGGTGGATTTGTGCGTGCGGGTGCAGTCGGCGACGTATTGCGCGCTGCAGGGTTCGTGACGGAATCCCAGCGTTGCCAGCACGCGCCATTCCGGAATGTCGAGCCCGTAGCGGGTCGCATACTCGACCGAGAGCGCCGAACTGACTTCAGCCGCGAGCCGGTTCAACCGGAACGGCACGAACCCGAACAGATCCAGCCTGGCGTCCGTCTTCGACGCGCCTTCTTCGCGCGAACCCGCGGCTACTTCGGTTGAAAACGCCTTCGGCAAAGAGATGGTCTCGATTTGAGTTGACGTCGGACCCGGCCCTGGGTTTAGATAGTTGCAGGTGCGACTATCTAGCACGGTCGCCCGCCCTTTACCAGTCACAGGCCTTACCAGTCAGAGGCCTTGCCAGTCACAGGGTTAAAGCCCGCATGGCGCAGACCAAAACCCAGTTCGGCTATCGCCGCCATCCCGATCAGGATCGGCCGGGTTCGAACCTTGCCGAACACGCGGTCGTCGTGGTTGGCGCGGGTCCGGTGGGACTGTCTCTGGCGATCGATCTGGCGCAGCGCGGCCAGGCCGTCGTGCTGCTCGACGACGCCGACCGCATCGGCGAAGGTTCTCGCGCGATCTGCTTTTCCAAACGCTCGCTCGAATTCTGGGACCGGCTCGGCATCGGCCAGCGCATGGTCGACAAGGGCGTGGTGTGGAGCGTCGGCAAGATCTTTCACGGTGAGTCCCAGCTCTATCAGTTCAACCTGCTGCCGGAGCAGGGGCACAAGCGGCCGGCTTTCATCAACCTGCAGCAGTTCTACGCCGAGGCCTATCTGGTCGACCGCGTCGAAGAATTGCCGGCCATCGACCTTCGCTGGCGCAACAAGGTGGCCGCGCTCGAAGCGCGCAACGACCATGTGCTGCTGACGATCGAAACGCCCGACGGTCCGTACCGAATCAGCGCCCGCTTCGTGATCGCCTGCGACGGCGCCAAATCGTCGCTGCGCCGGCTGGTCGGGGCTGAATTCGCCGGACAAGTGTTCGAGGACCAATTCCTGATCGCTGACGTGAAGATGACGGCGGCGTTTCCGACCGAGCGCTGGTTCTGGTTCGATCCGCCGTTCCATGCCGGACGCTCCGCGCTGCTGCACAAGCAGCCGGACGATATCTGGCGCATCGACCTGCAGCTCAACCGCTTTGCCGATCCAGGCGTCGAAAAGCAGCCGGAGAATGTGCGGCCGCGCATAGCCCGCATGCTCGGGCACGACAAGTTCGATTTCGAATGGATCTCGCTGTACAAATTCCAGTGCCGGCGGATGAACCAGTTCATCCACGGCCGCGTCATCTTCGCCGGCGATGCCGCCCACCAGGTTTCGCCGTTCGGTGCGCGGGGCGCCAATTCCGGACTGGAGGACGCCGAAAATCTGGCGTGGAAGCTCGATCGCGTACTGCGGGGCACGTCGCCCGAGGCATTGCTCGAGAGCTACCATATCGAGCGAAGCGCCGCCGCCGACGAGAACATCCGCGAATCCACCCGCTCGACCGATTTCATGGCGCCCAATTCCCCCCAGGAGGCGCGGCTGCGCAAGGCGGTGTTGTCGCTCGCGCGGGAGACCGAGTTCGGCAAGCGCATGGTCAATGGCGGGCGGCTCTCGACGCCGTCGATCTACGCGACGCCGCTTTCGACTGCCGACGCCGATTCCTGGCGCGGCGGCCCTGGTCCCGGCAGCTCAATGCCGGACGCGCCGGTTGTGAGCGCCCGCGGCGAACAAACTTTCCTCACCGATGCATTCATCGGCACGGGCATGCGGTTCACGCTGCTGCAATTCGGCAATGGCGCCGCGCCGGAACTGCCCGAAGGCGTGGCTGCGATCCGCATCGGCGGCAAGGAAGGCCTGGTCGATTCGGCAGGTCTTGCTGCCACACGTTACGACGCCGAGCCCGGCACCGCCTATCTGCTGCGGCCCGACGGTTATGTCGCCGCGCGGTTTCGGCATCCGACCCGGCCGACGCTCGACGCCGCGCTGGCGCGGGCCGCAGGCATCAACTGAGGTTCAAAATGGCGCTATCGACCGCTTCCAATTTTGCCAAACCCGACGACGCGTTCCGCGCCATCGTCGAGGCGCATCGCGGCCTGAGCGACGAACAGAGCGCCGATCTCGACGCCGCGCTGGTTCTGGTGCTCGCCAATCACATCGGCGATATCGCCGTTTTGCACGAGGCCATAGCGCTCGCCAAGCGGCGGATGCTCGATGCCAGCCAGCAGCAACAACAGCAGCAATAAATCAACATCCCGAACCAAGTCAGGAATCGAATTGATGGCCAAGGGTTTCGCGTCCACCACCGACATGGCGGAGAAGAAGATCACCTTCTCCGAAATCGGCACTGATCTTTACGCCTTCACCGCCGAGGGCGATCCGAATTCCGCGATCATCGTCGGCGATGACGGCTGCCTCGTGTTCGACGCGCAGTCGACGCCGGCGATGGCGAATAAAGTGATCGAGCGCGTTCGCACCGTCACCGACAAGCCGATCAAGTATGTCGTGCTGTCGCACTACCATGCGGTACGCGTGCTCGGTGCCTCCGCTTACAAGGCGCAGGGCATCGTGGCCTCGGCGGAAACCTATCGCCTGATCGAGGAGCGCGGCCAGCAGGACTGGGATTCCGAATATGGCCGCTTTCCCCGCCTGTTCCAGGACGCCCAGAGCATTCCCGGCCTGACCTGGCCGACGTTGACCTTCGAAGGCGAGATGTCGATCTATCTCGGAAAACGCGAGGTGCGGCTGATGCAACTCGGTGCCGGGCATACCTCGGGCGACATCGTGGCGTGGGTGCCGGACGCCGAAGTGATGTTCTCGGGCGATCTCATCGAGTATCACTCGGCCTGCTATTGCGGCGACGCGCATTTGCGCGAATGGCCGGCAACGCTGAATGAAATCCGCGCCTTCAATCCCAAGGCGATCGCGCCGGGTCGCGGCGATGCGCTGAAGGGCCTTGCGACCGGGCGCGATGCGATTGCGATGACGCGCGATTTCGTCACCACGCTCTATGGTGCGGCGGAAACGTCCGTTGCGAAGGGCCGCAATCTGAAGGAGTCGATGGCCGCGACGCGCGAGGTGATGGATCCGAAATTCTCCAGTTTCGCGATCTACGAGCACTGCCTGCCGTTCAACGTCTCGCGCGCGTTCGACGAGGCGTCGGGGATCGACGATCCCGTAATCTGGACCGACAAGCGCGACCAGGAAATGTGGGCCGCCCTGCAAGGAGGAGGATGACCATGAATATCAACACCTCGCCTGATGCGATCGTTCGAAGCGCCGCGCAACTGACGCCGGGCTACATGTCCGGCTTCGGCAACAGCTTTGAGACCGAGGCCTTGCCCGGCGCGCTGCCGATGGGACGCAACTCGCCGCAGCGCTGCGCCTACGGGCTCTATGCCGAACAGCTTTCCGGCTCGCCCTTCACCGCACCGCGCGGCAGCAACGAGCGGTCGTGGCTCTATCGCATCCGCCCGTCGGTGAAACATTCCGGGCGCTTTGCCAAGGTCGATGCCGGGCTGTGGCGCACCGCGCCGTGCCATGAGCAGGACATCATGGTCGAGCAGCTGCGCTGGGACCCCGCGCCGATCCCGAAGCAAGACCTGACCTTCCTGCAGGGCGTGCAGACCATGACCACGGCCGGCGACGCCAACACCCAGGCCGGCATGGCCGCGCATGTCTATCTCATCACCAAATCGATGGTCGATCAGCATTTCTACAATGCCGACGGCGAGATGATGTTCGTGGCGCAGCAGGGCAATCTGCGCCTCGTCACCGAATTCGGCCGCATCGACATCGAGCCCGGCGAGATCGCCGTGATCCCGCGCGGCGTGAAATTCCGCGCCGAGATTCCGTCAGGCCCCGCGCGCGGCTATCTCTGCGAGAACTATGGCGGCGCCTTCACGCTGCCGGAGCGCGGGCCGATCGGCGCCAATTGCCTCGCGAACTCGCGCGACTTCCTCACGCCGGTTGCTTACTATGAAGACAAGGACACGCCGACCGAACTCTACGTGAAATGGGGCGGCGCGCTGTTCAAGACCACGCTGCCGCATTCGCCGATCGACGTGGTGGCGTGGCACGGCAATTACGCGCCGTACAAATACGACCTGCGCACCTTTTCGCCGGTCGGCGCCATCGGCTTCGACCATCCCGATCCCTCGATCTTCACGGTCCTGACCGCACCGTCGGAGACGCCGGGCACTGCCAACATCGACTTCGTGATCTTCCCGGAGCGCTGGATGGTGGCGGACAATACCTTCCGCCCGCCCTGGTATCACATGAACATCATGAGCGAGTTCATGGGGCTGATTTACGGCGTGTACGACGCCAAGCCGCAGGGCTTCGTCCCCGGCGGCATCTCGCTGCACAACATGATGCTGCCCCACGGCCCCGACCGCGAAGCCTTCGATCACGCCAGCAATGGCGAATTGAAGCCGGTCAAGCTTACCGGCACCATGGCCTTCATGTTCGAGACGCGATACCCGCAGCGGGTCACCGCACACGCCGCGAAATCGGCGACGCTGCAGGAAGACTACGCCGATTGCTGGAAGGGCCTGGAGAAGCGGTTCGATCCCAACAAGCCGTGAGAGGTCCCACGTGCTATCCAAACGCTCCGTCATGCCCGGGCTTGTCCCGGGCATCCACGTATTGATGGCAGCAAAGAGAAGTCGTGGATGGCCGGGTCAAGCCCGGCCATGACGATGTCCAATCGGAGAAACACTGTGCCCCATCCCAACGACCCCAAACTCCGCTCCTTCATCCCCGTCGCCGCCAATTCCGATTTCCCGATCCAGAACCTCCCCTACGGCGTCTTCTCCGCCAAAGACGGCCTCGCGCCACGCGTCGGCGTCGCGATCGGCGATTATGTGCTCGATCTGTGGAAGCTCGCGCAGGATTGCCGGTTCGACGTCGTCGAGCCCGCGGTGTTCGCAGCCCCTCAGCTCAACCCGTTCATGGCGCTGGGGCCAAAGGCGTGGTCCGACACGCGCGCCCGCATCAGCCAGCTTCTGCGGCACGACCATCCGGAGCTGCGCGACAATGAGGAGTTGCGCAAGCGCGCGCTGGTGCCCATGGCAGATGTGAAGCTGCACATGCCGTTCGCCGTCGCCGGCTACACCGATTTCTATTCGTCGAAGGAGCACGCCACCAATGTCGGCGTGATGTTCCGCGGCAAGGACAACGCCCTGCAGCCGAACTGGCTGCACATGCCGATCGGCTACAATGGCCGCGCTTCCACCGTGGTCGTCAGCGGCACGCCAGTGCGGCGGCCGCGCGGGCAATTGAAGCCGCCGACGGCCGACGTGCCGAGCTTCGGGCCGTGCAAGCGGCTCGATTTCGAACTCGAAATGGGCGTGGTGGTTGGCCAGCCATCGGCGATGGGCGAGATGCTCACCGAGAAGCAGGCGGAGGAGATGATCTTCGGCTTTGTCATTCTCAACGACTGGAGCGCGCGCGACATCCAGCAGTGGGAATACGTCCCGCTCGGGCCGTTCCAGGCAAAGGCGTTCGGCACCTCGATCAGCCCGTGGGTGGTTACGCGCGAGGCGCTGGAGCCGTTTCGTTTGCACGGCCCGGTGCAGGAGCCGAAGCCGTTGCCCTATCTGCAGCAGGCGCAGCCGAACAATTACGACATGGCGCTCGAGGTCGGCTTGCGCGCAGCGCAGATGAACGAAGCCGCAACCATCTGCCGCACCAATTTCAAGTACATGTACTGGTCGTCGGTGCAGCAGCTCGTGCACCATGCCTCATCCGGCTGTGCCATGAATGTCGGCGATCTCCTGGGGAGCGGCACCATCTCCGGTCCCGAGAAGGATCAGCGCGGCAGCCTGCTGGAGATCAGTTGGAATGGCACCGAACCGGTCGAACTGCCCGGTGGCATCAAGCGGTCGTTCCTGGAGGATGGCGATTCGCTCGTGATGCGCGGCTGGTGCCAGGGCGACGGCTACCGCGTCGGGTTCGGCGAGGTGGAGGGGACGATTCTGGCGGCGGGGTGACGCTCTCTCCCCGTCATTGCGAGGAGCAAAGCGACGAAGCAATCCATGGTGCCGCAACGGAAGTATGGATTGCTTCGCTTCGCTCGCAAAGACGTGGAGGGGTCACCGCTCCTGCGGCGGAATATCCCGCACGCGCGCGCAATGCGCAGCGATATCCTCCACGCTGTACTTCAAATGCACCCGCTTGTCCGACGGCTGCTGCTTGGTCACGCACACGCCGGGCCGCCGCTCGGTGGCGGGCCGGATCGGCCGCCGCTCAAAGCCGCCGCCGCAGTTCGGGCAGACATTGTACAACTTGCTGTCGACGCAGTCCGCGCAGAATGTGCATTCGTAGGAACATATCCGCGCGTCCACCGCGTTCGGCGGCAGGTCCTTGTCGCAATATTCGCAATTCGGCCGGAGTTGCAGCGCCATGGTGGTCTCGTGCGTTGAAGTGAACCTCAATGATCGCAAATCGTGTCGCGGAAGCGAATGGCGGATTTCCCTCGATTCGGGCCATGCTAACCCCGCAACGGCAGCTTCGCACTCTCCTTCAGTCGGTCGAGCACGATCGATGAGCGCACATGCGCGACGCTCTGGTGTGGCATCAGCACGTCGTTGACGAGGCCGGAGAGGTCTTTCAGGTCGCGCAGCACGACCTTCAGAACATAATCGGCGTCGCCGGTCAGCGAATACGCCTCCTGGATGTCATCGACGCGGTTGACCAGCGCGCGGAACTTCTTGGCGTTGTCGGGCGAATGCGTCGCCAACGTGATGTGAATGAAGGCGATCAGGTTGTAGCCGAGCGCTTCGCCTGACAGGTCCGCGTGATAGCCCGCGATTACCTTCTCCTCTTCCAGCCGCATTCGCCGCCGTGAGCATTGCGAGGCCGACAGGCCGACGAGATCGGCCAGTTGCTGGTTGGTCAGCCGGCCGTCGTCCTGCAGCGCGGCGAGCATTTTGATGTCGAAGGCGTCTACGGATATCATGCGTAAAGTGCCGGTTTGGTGCACAAAGTGTGCGTCAATATAGCAACAGGCACGGCCATTTGCACGCATCTTGCGGCCGATTCGACCGATATTGATCCAGATCAAATTTCGGGAGATCAGCCATGGGTCCATTTCCGCACGACGCGCCGGCCGCCACCATCAGCACCGATAATCCGATGGGCACGGACGGTTTCGAGTTCGTCGAATACGCCCACCCGAAGCCCGAAGAACTGCACGCGCTGTTCAAGCTGATGGGCTATGCCCCGGTCGCCCGTCACCGCACCAGGAAGATCACGGTCTATCGCCAGGGCGATATCAATTATCTCGTCAACGAGGAGCCGGGCACCCATGGCCATGGCTTCGTCGCCGCGCACGGGCCGTGCGCGCCGTCGATGGCGTTCCGCGTGGTCGACGCGAGAAAGGCCTACGAGCGTGCGCTGTCGCTCGGCGCGGAGCCGGCCGATGTGACGCCGGCGCAGAAGACGCTGGACGTTCCCGCCATCAAGGGCATCGGCGGCAGTCTGCTTTATTTCGTCGATCGTTACGGCGCCAAGGGATCGGCCTATGACGCCGAGTTCGAATGGCTCGGCGCGGCCGACCCGCGGCCGGCAGGCGCGGGGCTGTATTACATCGATCACCTCACCCACAACGTCCATCGCGGCCGCATGGACGTGTGGACCGGCTTCTACGAAAGACTGTTCAATTTCCGCCAGATTCGTTTCTTCGACATTGAGGGCCGCGCCTCCGGCCTGTTCTCGCGCGCGCTGACCAGCCCGGACGGCAAGATCCGGATTCCGATCAACGAGGACGCCGGAGATTCCGGGCAGATCGAGGAATATCTCAACGTCTATCGCGGCGAAGGCATCCAGCACATCGCCTGCGGCGCGCGCGACATTTACAGCACCGTCGAGACGCTACGCGATGCCGGCCTGCCGTTCATGCCGTCGCCGCCAAGTACCTATTTCGAGAAGATCGATGCGCGTCTGCCGCGGCACGGCGAGGACGTCGCGCGCCTGCAGCGCAGTGGCATTCTCATCGACGGCGAGGGTGTCGTCGATGGCGGCCAGACGAAAGTGCTGCTGCAGATTTTTTCGGCCAACGCGATCGGGCCGATCTTCTTCGAGTTCATCCAGCGCAAGGGCGACGACGGTTTTGGCGAGGGCAATTTCAAGGCGCTGTTCGAATCGATCGAGGAAGATCAGATTCGGAGAGGCGTGCTGAAGGTCGATAACGCGGCGTAGTCAACTCTCGCGTCCCGGACGCGCTGCAGCGTGCCAACGCTGCAGCGCAGAGCCGGGACCTGGTCGCCGAGGCCCCGGCTCTGCAGTGCATCGCTTTGCGCTGCACTGCGTCCGGGGCACGAGACCTCAATCAACGCCCCGACTTCCACGCCGCCGTCACATCCCCGATCTTCGCCAGCTCCGGCTCGCGGATCGCTGATGGCGTCCGCGAGAACCGCGGCGCAGGCGCGGGCTGGGTCACGCCGTGGCGTTCGACGAACACTTTTCGCGCGGCCATGTGCGGGTGCTCTGGCGCTTCCGCCATGGTCAGGATCGGCGCGAAGCAGATGTCGGTGCCTTCCATGATCTTGCACCAGTCCGCGCGGCTCTTGCTCTTGAACACCTTTGTCAGTTTTTCCTTCAGCGCCGGCCACGCCTTGCGGTCCATCTGCGCGTCGAAATCGGCATCGGTCAGGTCGGCATGCTTGCGCAGCAGCGCGTAGAACTGCGGCTCGATCGACCCGATCGAAATGAAGTTGCCGCAGGAGCATTCGTAGACGCCGTAGAAATGCGCGCCGCCGTCGAGGAAATTCTGGTCGCGGCCCTCGGTCCAGCGACCGCTTGCGCGCATGTCGAAGAACATCGACATCAGCGATGCCGCGCCGTCGCACATCGCGGTGTCGACGACCTGGCCCTTGCCCGACTTCGAGGCTTCCAGCATCGCAGCGAGCACGCCGACCACGAGATAAAGCGCACCGCCGCCGAAATCGCCGACGAGGTTGAGCGGCGGCACCGGCTTCTCCTTGGTGCCGATCGCGGCAAGCGCACCTGTGATCGAGATGTAGTTGATGTCATGGCCGGCGGCATTCGCCAGCGGGCCTTCCTGGCCCCAGCCGGTCATGCGGCCATAGACCAGCTTTGGATTGCGCGCGAGCACGACGTCGGGGCCGAGGCCGAGACGCTCCATCACGCCGGGGCGAAAGCCTTCGATCAACGCATCCGCGCCGGCGAGCAGGTCGAGCACTTGCGCGACCGCAGCCTTGTCCTTCAGATCGAGCTCGATCACCTTGCGGCCGCGCACCGCGACCGCCTTCAGGTTCTTGCCCGCGCCGATGCGGTCGAGCGTGATGACCTCCGCGCCCATGTCGGCGAGCAGCATGCAGG
>DAIMKE010000141.1:0-9747 GCA_036721875.1 Bradyrhizobium sp.
GTCCTCAACCGCACCAGCAGAGCCGACGCCATCACCGAAATCGCCGGCTCTATCGCACGCGCTCCCTTCATCGCGGGCGAACCGATCCGCGAACAGAAGCTCGTCAAGGCCAACGGCTCTGGCTTCATGGCCGCGATCCTGCCGACCGGCATGCGGGCGATCTCGACCGAGATCTCGCCGGAAACCGGCGCCGGCGGATTCATCCTGCCCAACGATCGCGTCGACGTGATCCTGTCGAAGCGCGAGAAGAATCCGGACAGCAAGGGTCCCGACCTCGTGGTCGCGGAAATCATTCTCACCAATATCCGCGTTCTGGCGATCGATCAGGCCCCGAAGGAAAAAGAGGGCATCAACACGCTTCTCGGCAAGACCGCGACGCTGGAATTGAAACCCGAGCAGGCCGAGACGCTGGCGCGCGCACGCCAGGGCGGCACCCTGTCGCTCGCCTTGCGCAGCATCACCGATGTCAACGTGGCTGAAAGCCATTCCGACCAGCAGCTCCTGAAGCGAAACGACGGGCTCAACGTCATTCGCTACGGGGTCGCCAATCAAACGACGGCACAGAAGTGACCGAAAGGACGCGAAATGAAGTTTGGGGAAATTCAATCGGCGATGCGAACCGTGGCGGCCGGCGCCGTGTTGTTGCCTGCCGTCGCCGTGCTGACGCTCGGACCGCTGTTGCCGGTCACAGCGGCCGAGTCTGATAAAGATCCCGTCACGACGTCGGCCATTGCCTCGTCCGTCAAGACGCGCTTCCTCGCTCTCGGCGTCGGCAAGTCCGTGATCGTCGACCTGCCGCGCGACGTGAAGGACGTACTGGTCGCCGATCCCAAGATCGCCAACGCGGTCGTTCGATCCTCACAGCGCGCCTATATCATCGGCGCGGCCGTCGGCCAGACCAACGTGGTGTTTTTCGATGCCGACGGCCAGCAGGTCGCTTCCTACGATATCGCCGTCAAGCGCGACCTCAACGGCGTGCGCGCCGCGCTGCGGCAGTCGATGCCGGGAATCCAGATCGAGGGAATCGGCGATAGCGTGCTGCTGACCGGCTCGGTATCGAGTCCGGTCGAAGCCCAGCAGGTCGGCGAGATCGCTGCGCGGCTGGTGGGCGGGCCGGAGAAAGTCGTCAACTCGATCGTGGTTCGCGGCCGCGACCAGGTGATGTTGAAGGTGACTGTCGCCGAAGTCCGGCGGGATGTCGTCAAGCAGATGGGTATCGACCTCAGCGCCAAATTCAACGTCGGCAATACGAACGTCAGCTTCAACAATGCCAATCCCTTCACCGCGAACAGCGCGCCCCTGGTGCCCGACAACGGGCTTCTGGTTACAGGCGGCACGTCGGTCCAGGCCCTGCTTCGCGCGATGGAGAAGGCCGGTGTCGTCAAGACGCTCGCCGAGCCCAACCTGACGGCGATCTCCGGCGAGTCCGCAACATTCATCTCGGGTGGTGAATTTCCGATTCCGACCGGCGTGAGCTGCCAGACATCGACGACCGGTGTCATATCGGGATGCGTCCAGACGGTCAGCTTCAAGAAATTCGGCATCTCTCTCAACTTCACGCCGGTCGTGCTGTCCGAGGGGCGGATCAGCCTGCGAGTGATGACGGAAGTGTCGGAAGTCTCGACCGAAAACGCTCTGACGGGCGGCCAGAACGGAACCACCATTCCCTCGATCAAGACCCGCCGCGCCGAGACGACGCTGGAAATACCCTCCGGCGGCTCGATGGCGATGGCCGGCCTGATCCAGGAGCAAACCAAGCAGGCCGTCAACGGCCTGCCGGGGCTCGATCAATTGCCGGTTCTGGGCGCGCTGTTCCGCAGCCAGGACTTCATCGACAACCAGACCGAACTCATGGTGCTGGTGACACCCTATGTGGTTCGCGCGGTCGCGCAGAAAGAGTTGTCCCGTCCCGATGACGGTTTCGCTCCGGCATCCGACTCCCAGTCCACGCTGCTCGCCCGCATCAACCGGACTTACGGACTTGTCGCGCAAGTCGACACCATCGGCGTACCCCAGGGCAACTTTGGTTTCATCATTGACTGAGGGAAAGCGCGCCACCGCGCTCGCTGCGAGGACAGAACGATGACGAACAGAAAACCGCTCGGCCGCTTCAGCACCGCACGCCTCGCTGGCGCCTTTCTCGGCGTGTCGGTCGTACTCGGCGCCTGCAACCAGACCACGGAAATCGTGACAGCCAGCGTGCCCAACGATTACCGGCACCGACATCCGATCGCGGTAACGGAAGCCGACCGTTCGATCGTCGTGTTCGTCGGTCGTGCGCGCGGCGGCCTCTCCTCGCCGCAGCGCAACGACGTCATGGGACTGGCGCAGACCTGGGTCCGCGAGGGCACCGGTGCGATCATCGCCGATGTTCCGATCGACACCCCGAACGCGCGCGCAGCCGCAGCTTCGTATGGTGAAATCCGGTCGATGCTGATGGCGGGCGGCGTGCCCTCGCGCGCCATCATGCTGCGGCACTACCGTCCGGACGATCCCCGGACCCTGCCGACGATCAAGCTGAGCTATCCGAAGATTTCCGCCGTCGCAGGTCCCTGCGGCCTGTGGCCGGATGACCTCGGCCCGAACATAGACAACCCCGGCTACAACGAGAACAGGCCCTACCACAATTTCGGCTGCGCCACCCAGCGCAACCTCGCCGCCATGATCGACAATCCGGCGGACCTCGAACAACCGCGCCCCGAAACACCCGCCTACACGTCTCGGCGAAACATCGCCTTTGAAAAATATCGCAGGGGCAACCCCACCACGACCGTCTATCCCGAAGCCGAAAAGGCCAAACTGAGCGATACCGGCAAATGATCAGCCACGTTTTTCAGAACTCCGACGACCACCTGGACGACACGCCGACGCCGGCCGAGGAATACATCTCGCCGGCGCCGCGCGTCTCCGTGCAGGCCTATTGCGCCAGCGTCGCGGTCGCAACCACCGTGCGTGCGGCCAGCGAAGACCGCCGCCTCGGCAAGGCCCATCTAACGGTCCACATGGGTGGCATCGCCGCAGCTATCGACGCCTATCATACCGCGCCAACGCCGAACGTCATCGTGCTGGAGACCGAGCCGGGCCGCGACATCCTCGCAGGACTGGACGAGCTCGCAGCGGTTTGCGACGCCGGCACCCGCGTCGTGGTTATCGGCAGCGCCAGCGATGTGACGCCGTACCGCGAGTTGGTACGGCGCGGCGTCAGCGACTACGTCACCGGACCGGTCCAGCCGATCGACGTCGTCCGCACGATTTGCGGCCTCTACTCCGCTTCCGAGGCGGTTGCCGTCGGACGCATCATCGCCGTCGTCGGTGCCAAAGGGGGCGTCGGTGCATCCACCGTGGCGCACAACGTCGCCTGGGCGATCGCGCGCGACCTGGCGCTGGATTCGGTCGTGATCGATCTCGACCTCGCCTTCGGCACCGCCGGCCTCGACTACAATCAGGATCCGATCCAGGGCATTGCCAACGCAATCATGCAACCGGAACGGCCCGATACCGCCTTCATGGAGCGGTTGCTGGCAAAGTGCAGCGACCGGCTCAGCCTGCTCGCCGCGCCGGCGACGCTGGACCAGGTCTACGACTTCGGCGCCGACGCCTTCGACGCGATCTTCGATACGATGCGCATGACGACGCCCTGCATCGTGCTCGACGTCCCCCATCAATGGTCGGCATGGACCAAGCGCGCGCTGGTGGGCGCCGATGACATCCTGATCGTCGCCGAGCCCGATCTCGCCAACATGCGCAACGCCAAGAACATGCTGAACGTGCTGAAGGCTGCACGGCCGAACGACCGTCCGCCGTTGTACTGTCTCAATCAGGTAGGCATGCACAAGCGGCCGGAAATCACCACCCGTGAGTTCGCCAAGGCGATCGAAAGCCAGCCTATTGCTGCCATTCCATTCGATTCGAAGATGTTCGGAACGGCGGCCAACAACGGGCAGATGATCGCCCAGATGTCAGCCAAGCATCGCACGGCCATGACCTTCCTGCAGATCGCGCAGCGGCTGACCGGCCACGCCGTGACCAAGCGGACATCGTTCCTGACGCCGATTATCAGGAAACTGCAGGGCATGAAGGCGCGCCGGGCGTAGAGCCTGTTTCGTTCCGAGCGAATCGGAACGCGGCTGGATTTTGTTTTGACGGGTTTTCTCGATGCGAACCGGCTTCCACCCCGGATCAAGTCCGGGGCAGGCTTTCGCTGGAGAACGCTCTGGCACGCGTTTCGAAAATTATTCGACGCGACCGCTGGCCGCGATCGGCATCTTTCCGGCCTCGGCGCGCGCGTTCTCCTTGTCCTTGCGCGACAGCATGCGCTTCAGCTGCGCGACGTTCGCCGCAGCCTCCGCGGCCGGCAAATCGGCCTTGACGATTTTTTCGGCCTCGGCGAGACGGCCCTGCAAGCCGACCGTCAGCGCCAGGTTGGCCCGCACCCGCGGATCGTTCCCCGCCCGCGCATGCGCGCGCCGCAACGTCTCCTCGCCTCTCACCAGATCCTTCGAAAGCACATAGGACAGCCCGAGATTGGAGAGCACCGACGGTTCTTCCGGCGCGATCTTCAGCGCGCTCGAATAATATTGCCGCGCCTCCTCAAATCGCCCGAGCTGGTCCAGCGTCGCTCCCTGCGCCGACAGGATCCGCCAGTCCGGATCTTCGGGACTATGGGCACGGGCGAGAACGTCGAAGGCCTGCTGGAAATTGCCGTTGTCCGCCAGCGCGCGGCCGTAGCCGGCGAGCAGCGCCTTGTTGCTGGGATGGGCGATGGTGGCCTGTTCGAGTACCGCAACCGCCTGCGAGCGCTGTCCAACCGCACGCAGCGCCTTGCCGTATCTCAGCGCGGCGCCGGCATCCTTCGGGTTGGCGCGATAGCGTTCCTGGGTGAGTTCGACCTCGCGCCGCGGATCGGCGGCGCGGGCGGGCTCGGCCGTCTCGCCGAGCGAGCCGGTGATGTCGGAAAGCCCCGGGGTCGAGCAGCCGCCAAGCCCCGACGCCAGGACCAGGAAGGAAGCATACGCAAGCAGTCGCGCGATGCGGGATGGATAGGAGGACTTCTGAAGCATGCACCTGGACTCACGGCGGAACTGTCCAGAAGTGTTCACAGCTTAACCCTAAGTTCAGGTTAAACCGGCCCGCTTTCAGGTAATAAGAGACCTTTCGAGGGCATTGCCCTCGCCTTTGTCGTGCTGGCTCCGCGAAAGGCGCCGCGCCGAGATCGGATCAGTCGAGGAACTGAGCACCGAACTCGCAGCCGATCCGCCAGGCCAGCTTGCATTGGCGCGGCCGGCCTTCCGAGAAGATCACCGTGAACTCGGTTGGGATCTCCGGATATTCGGCGATGATCTTCACACCGCCATCGGACATGTCCGTGATCATGCAATCGCGCGGCAAGCCGCCGGTCGCGAACTGTATTTTTGCAAAGTTCCTGCACGCACGACGTTCGCTGCTGCGCCGATTCGCCAACATGTCGATCCCTGGCCCTGCTCGTAAGATTCACCCGATGGTGGTGCCACAGCTTTACCGACGAATTGTTGGGATTGGCCTATCGGAACAGCTCGCAATGTAGTGGTTGCGTTCGGACTCCGTTTACTGAGCTCACGCCTCGGACACCCGTTGCATGGCTGGCCCGCGGATCCGGAGGCCCCGATCAACGGTCCAGTGTCTTCGACGCCTTGCCGCGATGCTTGGCGATCAGCACGATGTTCCTGATGTAGATGATCGTCGCCATCGACTGGCCGACGATGATCACGGGTTCGCGCTTGGCGATGCCATAGACCAGCGTCATGAGCCCGCCGCCCATCGAGAAGAACCAGAACGCGATCGGAATCACGCTTCGCCCGGCGCGTTCGCTCGAGATCCATTGCACCAGGAAGCGCGCAGTGAACAGCAATTGCGCGACCAGCCCGAACGCGAGCCAGAAATCGAACTTGGCGACGAAGACATCGTAGAGATAATCGCCGAGCGCCTGCCCGTATTGAATCAGCATCAGAAAACCTCGGTAGCAACAGGCGTCGGCTTCTTGCGCCGGATCAGCCACCACACGCCGACCAGGTCCATGATCCCGATCCATAGCCGGTCGAAGAAGCCGTAGTTCGAGACGCCGGAATGGCGCGGACGGTCAACCACGTCGACATAGGCGATCTCGAAGCCCTCACGGCGCACCAGCGCCGGCAGGAAGCGATGCAGCCCGTCGAAATAGGGCATCGAGAGGAACACCGCGCGCGGAAACGCCTTCAGCCCGCAACCCGTGTCGCGGGTACCGTCGCTGAGAATGACCTTGCGGACCGCGTTGGCAACTTTGGACTGCAACTTTTTGAAACCAGTGTCCTTGCGCCCGATCCGCTGTCCCGCCGCAAGGCCAACCCGGCCGCCACCATTTTCGACCGCCGAAATCAGGTCCGGCAGGAACGCCGGATTGTTTTGCCCGTCGCCGTCGAGGGTGGCAACGATGGCGCCGCGCGCCGCCCGCACGCCGCTGCGCACCGCCGCCGATTGCCCGGAGGAACTGGCGTGTTTCAATTGCCGAAGCTGAGGGTGCTGCTTCATCAGCGCCGCCAGCCGGTCGGCGGTCGCATCGGTCGAGCCGTCATTGACATAGATGATCTCGTAGGCCCAGCGGCCCTCGAGCGCGCCGACGATTTCCGCAATCAGGGGGGCGACGTTGTCCGCTTCGTTGCGAACCGGCACAACGATGGAAACGGCGACCGGACCTCTGTCGGAAGTAGTCAAATCAACTCTCGTCTGGCTGGGTTGAATAGGCCGGAACCGGGCACATCGGTTCGCCTGGCGGCGACCGCTTTTATGAGGCGGAAGCGCCCCGAGCAACCCTTTTAAGGCGCCCGGACGACGGCCCAACAAGGGACACAATGGTGCCGTCGCGCTGGATCGCAAATCCCAGCCGGCGGGCCGCAAACCAGTATCGCACGAACATCGCGACGATGATTCCGACCAGCGCACCGGCGACCACATCGCTCGGATGGTGCGCCAGCAGCACCAGGCGGGTGGCTGCGATGATCAGCGCATAGATGGCCATCGCCACCCGCGCCTTTGGCCAGACCGCAGCGACAGCGACGGCCAGCGCAAAGGCGGTCGTGGCGTGCCCCGACGGAAAACTGGCAAAGGCCGGAGTTCCCGAGAAATGCGAGAAGTTGAAGGGGTTGGCCTCGCCGCCGACAAACGGACGACCGCGGCCGACGCACCATTTGATCACGTCGGTGACGAGAGCGGACAGCGCTACTGACAAGAACAGGAACTGCAGACGCGTTCCAAGACCAAGCAACAGCGACCGCTGGATCCCATGCAAGGCCGGCGCCGCAAAGGCAACCGCGATCAATAGAGCGCCAAGTGCCAGCAGCACATATTCGTCCTTGCCAAAATCCGTGAGGATGCGAACCCACCACAGCGAGGGCGTGCCGCGCTTCGGCATCTGGCCGATTTCCCACGCATCGAGCGCGTACATCAGCACGATGATGGCGGCGCCGAGACCGGCGGAAAGCCACAACACATGCCGCGCCGCCCGCCGCGCGGCCTCGGCGCGGCGCGAATGCGACGGCGAGCGCACGAGTTGCGCCAGCGACAACCAGGCCAGCTTCACGAAACGCGAGGCATAGTTCTGGGGAACGCCGACAGCGGAGTTCGCGGGCATTTTACTCCGTGCCCTCCGATCGGAAGATGGCGATCGAGACGGCCCTGCCCTGCGAGATGTTGTAGCCCTCGACCCGGGTCGCCACGTTGTAGCGCAGCCCGATCGCTTCGGCGCGCTGCACGAAGGCGCGTTCCGTGCGGGCTTCAACCAGCGCGAAGCGGCAGCTGCCCTGCCCGAGGAAATCTGCGGCGCCCGATCCGTCGGTCAGCCGGGTGTCGGTGCCGGTCATAAAGACGAGGCTCGGCTCGTGGAAACCTGCTGCCGCAGCCTTGGGGCCGACGCAGACGACGTTGCGCAGCGCGCGCGCGATGCCGGCGCTCGGGAACATCGCCGTCAGCGACGGCATCACGATGCCATAGATTGCGATCGACAGAAACATCGCGGCGACCACGGCGTTCAGCAGCGAACGCTCGGCGCGGCTGTCCTCGAACAGCCACCACGCGATCAGGCCGAAGATCATTGCTGCCGCCAGAAACGGCCAGGCCGGAAAGGCCGGGTAATGCGTCAGCTTGATCGCCCCGGCCACGGCAGCTACCGACGCCAGCGCCGGAATGACGAACCACCACGCCGCGCCGCGCCGAAGCCATGATCGCGACAAAACGCGGCGTTCCACCGCGCCGGCGGTGAGGATCGCGATCGCCGGATAGAGCGGCAGCACGTAGTGCGGCAGCTTGGTCAGCACGAGTTCGAACGCGATCCACGATGGGACAAGCCACGCCAGCAGATACTGCGCGCCGGGCTCCCGCCGCGCGCGCCACACCGCCGGCGCCGCCATGCCGGCCAGAGCAGCCCCCGGCCAGAACGTAATCCAGAACAGCAGCAGATAAAGGCCGGGCGGCGCGCCATGCGACTCCTGCGCGGCAAACTTGCTCAGCATGTCGCCGCCGAGCGAATTGGAGAAGAACGCATCGCCCGCGCGCCAGAAGATCGCAACGAACCACGGCAGCACCAGCACCAGCGTCCACATCAGGCCCCAGACCGGGCGCAGCCGCCACAACCACGCCGCCGAACGGTCGAGGATGGCGAGCGGCAGGATTGTCAGGCCTACGAAAAGCAGGATCAGCGGTCCCTTGATCAGGATGCCGCCGGCCAGCGCGGTCCAGAAGATCGCCGGTGCACTCCAGGGCGGACGTGCCGGATCCTCGCCACGCTGCCAGGACAGATAGACCCGCGCCATCGCCCCCATCGCCGCGATGACGGTCAGCAGCAGCATCGCGTCGGTCTTGGCCAGCCGCGCTTCGACGCCTAGCAGGACGGAGGCGCACATCATCAGTGCGGCCAAGGCCGCGCCGCGGCGGGTCACGAAGGCGAGCGCCGCCCAATAGGTCAACAGCACCGCGCCGATGGCGCCGATCAGGGAGGGAATCCGATAGAGCCAGATCCTGATCTCGGCACGCGGCAGGCCAAGCGCGTCAGCCGCTTCGATCACGGCGGCCTGCATCCAGTAGATCCCGACCGGCTTCTTGTAGCGAACGTCATCCTGAAAGCGGATGTCGACGAAATCGCCGCTTTCGACCATCTGCTTGGTCGCCTGCGCAAACCGCGCCTCGTCGCGGTCGATGGCCGGGATGTTGAAGAAGCCGGGCAGGAACATCACGAGGCCGCACAGCACCAGGAACACGATGGTGCGGGCATGGCTGGCGGTGGCAAAGTCGAACGCTGCGGCCAGCCGGCGGCTGGAATGCGCAGGTTTTACAGACTGTTGGCCTGCGCCAAAGCGAGGCGGTTGCAGGGTTTCAACCATGTTGTTCGCTTACGATGAAACCGCACCGCAAACAACACCACAGATTCCCCCTATCCGGTTGTCCCCCGTAGCTTTTTCCTTACTGTACCCGGATCACAACGGTATCGGCCGCCCCGGTCGCGTCGATCACCGTCAGCCGGGCAAAACCCGGTCCGGGCGGCTCGACCAGCCGTTGCCGCCGGCTGTCGATCTCCCCGACCGAGTTACCGTTGACCATGATGGTCAGCGGCAGCACCCCGCCGGCCACCTTGACCGGCATCGGTGCGGCCTGCCCGTCAGCCGAACGGTCGACGTCGATCCGCGAACCATTCAGAGGAAACTGGATGCGCGGCGTCTGATCGCTGCCGGCCCTGATCAACTC
>DAIMKE010000142.1:0-9728 GCA_036721875.1 Bradyrhizobium sp.
ATGTGGAGCGGCATCTGGCCGCCCTCGAAGCCGTTGATCGAGACGCCTTCGCGGCTCTTCTGGACCTTCTGGCCACGCCCGGCGGTCTTGCCCTTGCCGGAACCGATGCCGCGGCCGACCCGCATCTTGCGGTGACGGGCGCCTTCATTGTCGCGGATGTCGTTCAGTTTCATGTCGTGCACTCGCTTTCGCTTTTGTCGCGCTAAAATCAAATCTCCCTCTCCCGCATGCGGGAGAGGGTCGGGGTGAGGGCCTGAAGGAACAAGCGTCGCGCACGCTGCGCACTTCGCTCCCTCTCCCAACCCTCTCCCGCAAGCGGGAGAGGGCTTTGGGGGACTTATCCCTCGACCGTCACCATGTGCTGCACCTTGCGGATCATGCCGCGCACTTCCGGGCTGTCTTCCAGCTCGACGGTGCGGTGCATCTTGTTCAGGCCCAGGCCGATCAGCGTCGCGCGCTGGTCCTTGGTGCGGCGGATCGGCGACCCGGTCTGGGTGATCTTCACCTTTGCCATGTTGCTCACTCCGTCACCGCCGCGGCTTCGGCTTCGGCCACGCCCTTGTCGGCGCCGCCGCGACCGAGCAGGTCGGCGATCTTCTTGCCGCGACGCTGCGCGACGCTCTTGGGCGAGGTCTGCTCGCCCAGCGCCTCGAAGGTCGCCCGGATCATGTTGTACGGGTTCGACGTGCCGACCGACTTGGTGACCACATCGGCCACGCCCAGCGATTCGAACACGGCGCGCATCGGACCGCCGGCAATGATGCCGGTGCCCTGGGGCGCGGAGCGGACATAGACGCGGCCCGCGCCGAAATGCCCGGCACCGTCATGGTGCAGCGTCCGGCCCTCGCGCAGCGGCACGCGGACCATCTTCTTCTTGGCCGCTGCGGTCGCCTTGGAAATGGCTTCCGGCACTTCGCGCGCCTTGCCATGGCCGAAGCCGACCCGGCCCTTGCCGTCACCGACGACGACGAGCGCCGCAAAGCCGAAGCGCTTGCCGCCCTTCACCGTCTTGCTGACGCGGTTGATGTGGACGAGCTTTTCGATGAGCTCCTCGCCACCTTCCTCGCCACTGCGCGCGCCGCGCTCGTCACGACGGCCACGGCCACCGCGATCATTGCCCCGGCCACCGCCGCGGTCGTTGCCGCCCCGGCCGCGACCCCGGCCGCGGCCCTGGTTCTGGCCGGCGTCCTGCGCTTCGACGACGGGCGCGTCGGTCGTGTTGATTTCGTCCGCCATGCTTAGAACTCCAATCCGCCTTCGCGCGCGGCATCCGCCAGCGCCTTGACGCGACCATGATACAGGAAGCCGCCGCGGTCGAAGACGACCTGGGTCACGCCGGCCTGCTTCGCCGCTTCCGCGACGCGCTTGCCGACTTCCTTGGCAGCTTCGATGTTGGCGCTGGCCTGGCCGCGCAGATCCTTGTCGAGCGTCGACGCCGCCGCGACCGTGCGGCCGGCGGCATCATCGATCACCTGGGCATAGATGTGCTTGCCCGAACGATGCACCGAAAGGCGGGGACGGCCGGCGCCACGCGCACGCAGCGCGGTGCGGTTGCGGCGCCGCCGCTTTTCGAAGAGCGACATACCCTTGGTCGACATCACTTCTTCTTCCCTTCCTTGCGGAAGATATACTCGCCCGCATAACGAATGCCCTTGCCCTTATAGGGTTCGGGACGGCGCCATTCGCGGATTTCCGCCGCGAGCTGGCCGACCTTCTGCTTGTCGATGCCGCTGATCTCGATCGTCGTCTGATCCGGGGTCTTGACCTCCAGATCGGCCGGAACCTCGATGTCGACGTCGTGGCTGTAGCCGAGCTGAAGCTTCAGCTTCTTGCCCTGCATCGCCGCGCGATAGCCGACGCCGGTCATTTCCAGGCGCTTGGTGAAGCCCTCGGTCACGCCGGTGACCAGGTTCTGCACCAGCGTGCGCTGCATGCCCCAGAAGGCGCGGGCGCGCTTGGTGTCGTTGGCCGGCTGCACCGAAATGCCGCCGTCGACGACTTCATAGCTGATGTCGTCGGCCAGCTTGAGCGTCAGCGCGCCCTTCGGGCCCTTCACGTTCAGCTCGTCGCCCGCGATGTTGGCGGTCACGCCCGCCGGTACCGAAACCGGCTTCTTTCCGATGCGGCTCATCAGAACACCTCCGCCAGCACTTCGCCGCCGACATTCTGCTCGCGCGCTTCCGCGTCGGACAGAACGCCCTTGGGCGTCGAAACGATGGTGATGCCCAGGCCATTGCGCACGCGGGGCAGGTCCTGCGAACCCGAATAGACGCGGCGACCGGGCTTGGACACGCGCGCGACATGCTTGATCGCGGGCTGGCCCTCGAAATATTTCAGCTCGATGCGAATGCCCGCGGCGGGGCCCATCTGCTCTTCGCTGTAGCCGCGGATATAGCCTTCGCGCTGCAGCACGTCGAGCACGCGGGCGCGCAGCTTCGATGCGGGCGTCAGCACGCTGTCCTTGCGGGCGCGCTGGCCGTTGCGGATGCGGGTGAGCATATCACCCAGGGGATCGGTCAATGCCATGTGCGTGATCCTTACCAGCTCGACTTGGTGACGCCGGGGATCAGGCCCTTGTTGGCCAGATCGCGCAGCATGACGCGGGCGAGACGGAACTTGCGGTAATAGGCGCGCGGACGGCCGGTCACTTCGCAACGGTTACGGACCCGGGTCGGGTTCCCGTTGCGCGGGATTTCAGCCATCTTGAGGCGCGCGATCAGACGCTCGGTCTCATCGAGCGACTCGTCGTTCGCGATTGCCTTCAGCTTCGCATATTTGCCGGCATACTTCTTGACCAGCAGCTTGCGACGCTCGTTCTTGTTGATCGAACTCAGTTTCGCCATCGGACTTAAGCTCTCTTCTTCCAATCCGTCGCCCCGGCGGAGGCCGGGGCCGCTCACTTCAGTGCGCGCTCCCGCTGGACGGGGCGGCCCCGGCCTCCGCCGGGGCGACGCGCAGATGGATTACGCCGCCTGCTTTTCCTCGCCGGTCATCCCGATGAACGGGAAACCGAACAGGCGCAGCAGCTCGCGCGCCTCGTCATCGGTCTTGGCAGTGGTCGTGACGATGATGTCCAGACCACGCACCTTGTCGATGCGGTCGTAATTGATTTCCGGGAACACCAGCTGTTCCTTCAGGCCCATGGCATAGTTGCCACGGCCGTCGAACGACTTGGGGTTCAGACCACGAAAGTCGCGGATGCGCGGCATTGCGATCGTCACCAGGCGGTCGAGAAACTCGTACATCCGCTCGCGACGCAGCGTCACCTTGCAACCGATCGGCATGCCCTCGCGCAGCTTGAACTGCGCGATCGACTTCTTCGCCTTGGTCACGACCGGCTTCTGGCCCGCGATCAGCTCCATTTCAGACGCGGCCTGTTCGACCTTCTTCTTGTCCTGGGTCGCTTCACCGACCCCCATGTTGAGGACGATCTTCTCGATCCTCGGCACTTCCATCGCGTTCTTGTAGCCGAACTTCTCCGTCATCGCCTTGGCGATGCGGTCGTCGTACAGCTTCTTCATGCGGGGCGTGTAGCGATCAGCCATTGATGACCTCCCCGGTCTTCACGGCAACGCGGACCTTCTTGCCGTCGCGAGTTTCAAAACGGACGCGGGTCGCCTTGCCGTCCTTGGTCACATGCGCGACCTTGGACACGTGGAGCGGGGCTTCCGAACGCTCCAGGCCGCCCTGCGGGTTGGCCTGGGTGGGCTTCTTGTGGCGCACCGCTATGTTGACGCCCGACACGACGACCTTCTCGTCACGCGGCATCGACTTCACGACTTCGCCGGTCTTGCCCTTGTCCTTGCCGGACAGGACGACGACCTGGTCGCCCTTCTTGATCTTGGCGGCAGCCATCACAGCACCTCCGGCGCAAGGCTGATGATCTTCATATAGCCGCGGCCGCGCAGCTCGCGGACCACCGGGCCAAAAATACGGGTGCCGATCGGCTCCTCGTTCTTGTTGACCAGCACCGCGGCATTGCCGTCGAAGCGGATGACCGAGCCATCGGCGCGGCGAATGTCCTTGGCGGTGCGCACGATCACCGCACGGTGCACGTCGCCCTTCTTCACACGACCACGCGGAGCAGCTTCCTTGATGCTGACGACGATGATGTCGCCCACACCGGCCGTGCGACGCTTCGAGCCGCCCAGCACCTTGATGCACTGCACCCGCTTCGCGCCGCTGTTGTCAGCGACGTCGAGATTGGACTGCATCTGGATCATCGATCCGGTTCCTTCTCTCTATGCCCGTGGATACCGACCCACGGGCGCCTTGTTTCTAAAGCCCTCTCCCCTTGGGGAGAGGGTTGGGAGAGGGCGTGTCCTATCGAGCGCGTCGCCCGGAAACAGCCCCTCTCCCCAACCCTTTCCCCAAGGGGAGAGGGAGATTGCTTACGCTTCGGCCGCGGCCGCTGCGGTTTCGGCCGGCGTCGCGCGGGTGTTGACCCGACCGATCACCTTCCAGGTCTTGAGCTTGGAGATCGGCGCGGTCTCTTCGATGCGCACGGTCTCGCCCTCGCGATATTCGTTGCCCTCGTCATGGGCATGATACTTCTTCGACCGACGGATGATCTTGCCATAGAGCGGGTGCTTCACCTTGCGCTCCACCAGCACCACGATCGTCTTGTCGCCCTTGTCGGAAACCACGTTCCCGGTCAGCACGCGCTTCGGCATGGTTTCGTCCTCTTACTTGGCAGCCGAGCGCGAGCGCTCGTTCTGCAGCGTCTTGATGCGGGCGATGTCGCGACGGACCTCGCGGACCCGGCTCGCCTTTTCCAGCTGGCTGGTCGCCGCCTGGAAACGCAGGTTGAACTGCTCGCGCTTCAGCTGGCCGAGTTCGTCGGTCAGCTGATCGTCGGTCTTCGCCCGGAAATCGGATACCTTGGTCATTGCTTAACCCTCCAGGTGCGACGTGTCGCCGAGGCGCGCGACGACCTTGGTCTTGATCGGCAGCTTCATCGCCGCGCGCTCGAACGCTTCGGCGGCGAGCGGGCCGGCAACGCCGTCCAGTTCGAACAGGATGCGGCCCGGCTTCACCCGCGCCACCCAGAATTCGGGCGAACCCTTGCCCGAGCCCATGCGGACTTCGGCGGGCTTCGACGAGACCGGCACGTCGGGGAAGATGCGGATCCACAAACGCCCCTGGCGCTTGATGTGACGCGTGATCGCGCGGCGCGCCGCTTCGATCTGGCGGGCGGTGATCCGCTCCGGCTCCATCGCCTTCAGGCCATAGGAGCCGAAGTTCAGGCTGGTGCCGCCCTTGGCATCGCCATGGATACGGCCCTTGAACGCCTTGCGGAACTTGGTGCGCTTCGGTTGCAGCATGTTACTTGTCCCTGGTCCCTATCAGCGCGCCGGACGGACGCCGGAGGTCTGTGCTTCCATCATCAGCCGGTCCTGCGCCATCGGATCGTGGCCCAGGATCTCGCCCTTGAAGATCCACACCTTGACGCCGCACACGCCATAGGCGGTGTGGGCCTGCGCCTCGGCATAATCGACGTTCGCGCGCAGCGTGTGCAGCGGCACGCGCCCCTCGCGATACCATTCGGTCCGCGCGATTTCCGCGCCGCCCAGACGGCCGCCACAGGTGATCCGGATGCCTTCCGCACCCAGACGCAGTGCCGACTGCACCGCGCGCTTCATTGCGCGGCGGAACGCGATGCGGCGCTCCAGCTGGTCGGCGACGCCCTGGGCGACGAGCTTCGCGTCGATCTCGGGCTTGCGGATCTCGACGATGTTCAGGCTGACGTCGGACGAGGTCATCGAGGCGAGCTTCTTGCGCAGCTTCTCGATGTCGGCGCCCTTCTTGCCGATGATGACGCCGGGACGCGCCGCAAAGATCGACACGCGGCACAGCTTGGCCGGACGCTCGATCACCACCTTCGAAATCGCGGCCTGGGGCAGCGTCTCGAGGATGTACTTGCGGATCTTCAGGTCCTCCATGAGGAGACGGCCATAGTCATGGCCTTCCGCGAACCAGCGGCTGTCCCAGGTGCGGTTGATCTGGAGACGCAGACCGATCGGATTGCTCTTCTGACCCATGACTTACGCCTCTTCCTGCTCGCGCACGACGATCCGCAGCCGCGAGAACGGCTTCAGGATGCGCGTCGACTTGCCGCGACCGCGCGTCGCGAACCGCTTCATCGTGATCGACTTGCCCACCGACGCTTCCGACACGACCAGCGCGTCGACGTCGAGGTTGTGGTTGTTCTCGGCGTTGGCGATGGCGGACGCCAGCACCTTGCGCGCGTCGACTGCCATCGCCTTCTTGCTGAAGGTGAGGATGTTCATCGCGTCGCCCGCCTTCTTGCCGCGGATCAGGCCCGCGACGAGGTTCAGCTTCTGGGCCGAACCGCGGATCGTCGTGCCGACCGCCAGCGCTTCCTTCTCACCGACGCGGCGCGGAGCTGCCTGCTTGCTCATCAGCGCTTACCCTTCTTGTCCGCGGCGTGGCCGGGGAAGAAGCGCGTCGGCGCAAATTCACCCAGCTTCATGCCGACCATGTCCTCATTGACCGAAACCGGCACGAACTTGCGGCCGTTATAGACGTTGAACGTCAGGCCGACGAACTGCGGCAGAATCGTCGAACGCCGCGACCAAGTCTTGATCGGACCGGCGCGCGTGCCCTGTTCCTGGGCGGTCTCCGCCTTCTTGAGCAGGTGGAGGTCGACGAACGGACCCTTCCAAACCGAACGAGCCATCTCGATTAGCCCTTCTTCTTCGCGTGACGCGAACGGATGATCATCTTGTCCGTCGCCTTGTTGTGACGGGTGCGCGCACCCTTGGTCGGCTTGCCCCACGGGGTGACCGGGTGACGGCCGCCCGAGGTCCGGCCTTCACCACCGCCATGCGGGTGGTCGACCGGGTTCTTGGCGACGCCGCGGGTCAGCGGGCGCTTGCCCAGCCAGCGATTGCGGCCGGCCTTGCCCAGGTTCTGGTTCTGGTTGTCGGGGTTCGACACCGCACCGACCGTGCCCATGCAATCGGCACGGATGTAACGCTGCTCGCCCGAATTGAGGCGGACGATGACCATGCCCTTGTCGCGGCCGACGACCTGCACATAGGTGCCGGCCGAACGTGCGATCTGGCCGCCCTTGCCCGGCTTCATCTCCACATTGTGGACGATGGTGCCGACCGGCATCTGGCCCAGTTCCATGGCGTTGCCGGGCTTCACGTCGGTCTTCTTGCCGGCGATCACCTTGTCGCCGACGCCCAGGCGCTGCGGCGCGATGATGTAGGCCAGGCGTTCCTTGCCCGCGTCATCCTTGCCGTAATTGACCAGCGCGATGAACGCGGTGCGGTTGGGATCATATTCGATCCGCTCGACCGTGCCCTCGACGTCCCACAGGCGGCGCTTGAAATCGACGATGCGATAACGCTGCTTGTGACCGCCCGCGATGCCGCGCGAGGTGACATGGCCCTTGTTGTTGCGGCCGCCGGTCTTGGTCTTGCCTTCGGTCAGCGCCTTGACGGGGCGACCCTTGTACAGGCCCGAACGGTCGACCAGGATCAGCCCGCGAACGCCGGGCGAGGTCGGATTATATTGCTTGAGCGCCATGGTCAGTTGACCCCCTGCGTCACGTCGATCGAGTCGCCGTCCTTCAGCGTCACGATCGCCTTCTTCATGTCGGTGCGGCGATAGGGGGTGCCCTTCCACCGCTTGGTCTTGCCCTTCTGGACAATCGTGTTGACGCCGGTGACGCTGACGTTGAACAGCGCTTCGACGGCGGCCTTGATCTCGGGCTTGGTCGCGTCGTTGGCGACCTTGAACACCACCGCGTTCGCCTCGCTCACCAGCGTGGCCTTTTCGGTGATGTGCGGCGCCAGGATGACGTCGTAGTGGCGGATGTCGACCGCCGCCTTGGACTGCTTAGCCATGGAAGCGGGCCTCCAGCTTCTCGACCGCGGCGCGGGTCAGCACCAGCGTGTCATGCTTCAGGATGTCATAGACGTTCGCGCCGACCGCCGGCAGGACGTTGACCTGCGTCAGGTTGCGCGAGGCGAGCGCGAAGCTGTTCTCGACCGCATCGCCGTCGATCACCAGCGCCGTCTTGCCAAAGCCCAGCTTGGCGAGCTGGCCCTTCAGCACCTTGGTCTTGGCATCGGCAACGGTCAGCGTGTCGACGACGATCAGCGAACCCGCCTTGGCGTGGCTCGACAGCGCCATCTTCAGGCCCAGCGCACGGATCTTCTTGTTCAGCGACGGATTGAAGTCGCGAACGCGCGCACCGTGCGCCTTACCACCGCCGATGAACACCGGGGCGCGGCGATCGCCGTGACGGGCGGTGCCGCCGCCCTTCTGGCGACCGAACTTCTTGCCCGTGCGGGCGACGTCGGCGCGCTCACGCGTGCCACGAGCAGTGCCGCGGCGCTTTTCGAGCTGCCAGGTGACGACGCGGTGAAGCACGTCGGCGCGCGGCTCGACGCCGAACACCTCGTCCTTCAGGTCGATGTCGCCATTTTCCTTGGCGTCGAGGGTCTGTACCTTGACCTTCACTTGTCAGCCCTCCTGGCCGTCGGTCGCCTCGACCGTCGCCACGTCTTCAGCAGGCGTGTCGGCGGGGGCGTCATTGTTGTTGTGCGCGGTCTTGATCGACGCGGGGTACGGGGCGTCGGCATGACGCGGCACCTTCACCGCGTCCTTGACGATCAGCCAGGTGCCCTTGTGGCCCGGCACCGATCCCTTGACGAAGATCAGGCCGCGCTCGGCGTCGGTCGAAACGACTTCCAGATTCTGCTGGGTGCGGTTGCGGTCGCCCATGTGGCCGGCCATCTTCTTGTTCTTGAAGACGCGGCCCGGATCCTGGCGGTTACCGGTCGAACCGTGCGAACGGTGGCTGACCGACACGCCGTGGGTGGCGCGCAAGCCCCCGAAGCCCCAACGCTTCATGGCGCCCGCAAAGCCCTTGCCCTGCGTCTTGCCCGACACGTCGACCAGCTGGCCGGCGACGAAGTGGTCGGCGGCGATTTCCGCGCCGACATCGAGCAGCGCGTCTTCAGCAACGCGGAACTCGCACAGCTGCGCCTTGGGCTCGACTTCGGCCTTGCCGAAATGGCCGCGCTGCGGCTTGGCGACATTCTTGGCCTTGGCGACGCCGGCGCCGACCTGAACCGCGACATAGCCGTCGCGATCGGCGGTCCGCTGCGCCACCACCTGCACACCCTCCAGCGCCAGGACGGTGACGGGCACGTGGCGGCCGTCGTCCTGGAACAGGCGGGTCATCCCCATTTTCTTCGCGATCACGCCAGTGCGCATGACCCATGCTCCTTCTACAGAGGCCCGCGACCGCATGATTGCCGGCGCGGGCGTGACGAGCCGCCGTCGGACACGAGGTCCAGCGGCAGCTCCCGCTTCAGCCCATAAATTACAACGAGCCCCGTCCGGGCTGAACTCCCCCGCGGATGCAGGGGAAAAGACGGGGGACGCGAGACCCGGACAACACTCCGTGACGGAGCCGGCCCGGCGGTATCCCTATGTCGAAAGAGCCCTTGCGGCTCCAAGCCTTGGTTCGTCACCCGGACCAGGGTCCGGATCTCTTGAGGCTAGGCAGAACCTAGAGGCCAGAGGCTCCGGCGAGCCGGAGCGACGATGCCGGCGCGAATCCCGCACCGGTGAATCGATGAGCGGCGCGCTTACGCCAATTTGATCTCGACATCAACACCCGCGGCGAGATCGAGCTTCATCAGCGCGTCGACCGTCTGCGGCGTCGGCTGAACAATGTCGAGCAT
>DAIMKE010000143.1:0-9694 GCA_036721875.1 Bradyrhizobium sp.
AATAGTGGTCGCGCGTCTCGGATCGCAATTGACCGGTCGGGTAGCCTCACATTGTTAGGGCGGCTTCTGGCCGATTCCGTTGAAGAAGTCGGTCCGCGGCCGCGGGCGCACCCAATTGCAGTGCGAGCTGACCGCCTCTCAGGTTGGTATCGGTTGCGGCATTGGGACCAGCTTAGCTAACTTCCGAAGGTTCTGGGCGGTTGCTGCGAGGACAAACTCGTCGTGGGCGCCATTTGGTCCACGTAATCGCAGTCGATCCAGCTTGAGGATGCGCTTGAGGTGAGCGAACAACATTTCGACCTTCTTGCGTAGCCGTCGCGATGTTCGGCCTTCCCAGGATTTGGCAATCGCTCGCGCCATGTCGCGGGCCTTCTCGTGGATTGAGCGAGGCACCTTTCTAGCAGGCGTGTTCGGGCAACAGCGTGGCCTCAAGGCGCAGGCGTCACAGTCAGCCTTGCTCGCTCGATAAAGCAACGTGTCGCCATCATTCACACGCGTCCCTGTCGTGGTCAGCGTCTTGTCGCCAGGACAGAGATAGACGTCGCCGGCCGGATCGTAGTTGAAGTCCTCCCGTGCGAAGGTGCCATCCTTACGCGCCGACTTGTCGAACACAGTCACGTGCGGCTCGATGCCGTGTTCATCGACCAGCCAACCTAGCATGTCGGCTGAACCATAGGCGCTGTCGCCGAGGAGCCTGGACGGGAAGAGCGCAAAGTTCTTTGCGGTCCGCTCGATCATGCGCTTGGCGGCGAGAACTTCCGCCTGTCGGATCGCTGTGGTTGGCTCCACGTCGACAATGATCGCATTCTCCACATCGATCAGATAGTTCGTGGAGTAGGCAAAGAAAGCCTGTCCGCCGTGGGCACCGGTCCAGCGTGCGGCTGGATCAGCCGGCGAGATGAACTTGGGGACGATCTCGGTCGCGGCCCCAAAGGCCGCATCGTCCAGGACGGCTATATACTCGTCGACGGCACGGCTTGCGGTTTGTGAGGGCAGCCCCTTATCGCCCTCGACGCCCTTCTGACGGTTAGCATCCGCCTTGATCAGGCTGGCATCGACCGCGAAGCCTTCTCCGCCAACCAGCCCCTCGTCGATGCAACGGCGCAAGATGGCTTCGAACAGCCGCCGCAATAGATCGCTGTCGCGGAAGCGCCCATGCCGGTTCTTGGAGAAAGTCGAATGATCGGGCACGTCACCATCGAGCCCAAGGCGGCAGAACCAGCGGTATGCCAGGTTGAGATGAACCTCTTCGCACAAGCGCCGCTCTGAACGAATGCCGGAGCAATACCCGACCAACAGCATCCGGATCATCAGTTCAGGATCAATCGAAGGTCGACCGATATTACTGTAAAATGGCGCCAGATCCTGCCGGATCTCTTGAAGATCGACAAACCTGTCAATCGACCGGAGCAAGTGGTCAGACACGACTGTGCCGTTCTACGCCTCCGCGAGCTTGTTGGCTCCAGGGCTTTCGAACTGGTCGTTGGAAGCCGGATTGCCTCGACTTTCCTTCGGTAGTGCCAACGATGCTTACGTGGGCGCACCGGTTGCGTCGGCATCCCTTCGTCGCGGCATTTTTGACTGGATGACGGCCGAAGGCCATCTCGAGGGTGGCAGCGGCGTTGCTAACGGCGGTGTTGGCGTTATCGCTAGAGCGGGACATATGGGTATTGCCAGCGCAGCGGTATCAGCGAGTACAATGTCCGGGAGTACGGGGCTTCAGACCTTCGCTGCATATGAAACGCAGATCTTTGGCCTCAATATCAATTTGATGGCGCAACACACTTTCGGAAGCTATAATGACCTGGCATCCGCAACAGCAAGGTTGCAAAGCTCAGCAGGCAATGCAGCGCAGACTTTTCTGGGTGTCATCAATTATACGCCTTACTTCACCCTGAACTCTCAATACTTCTCGCCAATCTATGCGGCCAGCCAGCCCCCGCGATCAATCGGTCGCTTTACAGTTGGGCTCCCCTTACCGCTTGACGACAAGGCTAACCTTAGCACCAGCTTCGTGCATTTACTGGACGGCACTGGATATCTTTCAAATCTGATCACTGCAACATACTCGCGCGCACTACCGTATAATGCCTCGCTATTTGCTAGTATCTTGCATGATTTCGGGCCCAGGAAAAGCTCGGGTATCTTTGCCGGATTTTCAGTGCCACTAAGCGATGCCGTCTCGCTCTCGTCGAGCATATCGACCGCTCCGCGTAGCCAGGGTGGCAACTACGTCTCCACTGAGGCATCGAAGGCGCTGGGGCCGACACCCGGTAGCTTCGGCTGGCGCGTGCGTGATGCTGAAGGAGCGACTTCCTATCGCGAAGCGTCGATTTCCTACCGTTCGAACTACGCGACCGTCCAAGGCGGAGCGAGTCAGACCGGTCATAGCGGAAGCGCCATGCTGGATCTGCGCGGATCAATCGTGACAATGGGCGGCAACGTGTTCTTATCGAACTGGATTGACGATGCATTCGCCGTGGTCGACGCAGGTGCATCCAATGTCGAAGTCTTTTATGAAAATCGCTCGATGGGCAAAACGGATAACAACGGGATGTTGCTCGTGCCAACATTACGGTCTTATCAAAGTAATAAGATATCGGTTGATCCAACCAATTTTCCGGTCGACGCTGAGGTCAAGAGCACTGCCGAGATCGTAGCTCCAGCTAACAGAGGCGGCGTGCTCGTTAACTTCCACACCCAGCGCAATAGAGCCTCCGCGCTCGTGGTTTTTGTTTATCCGGACGGGAGCCACCTCCCGCCGGGCGCCGAGGGCCGCATCGAGGGTGGTAATGAATTCCTGGTTGGCTACGACGGAGAAGCGTTCATCAAGAACCTCGGCGAGACCAACATTGCAAACATCGAATATAATGGTCGGATCTGTCGGGCAGAATTCAAGTTTGCGCCGAGGCCCGATCGACAAGTCCGGATATCGCCGGTGGAGTGCCGCGGGTCCACGGAGGATACGCCGCCAAGCTTGGTAACACTTGGCCTTAGAAGGTAACCGTTACGACGACCGAGTCGGCATATGTGCCAACCGCGGTCGCTGACTGCGGCGGAACGCGACCGTAGATGGTGACGCTTTGGTTTGAACCAGTACCCGTGCCCAATGCACACGTGCTTGCGCCGCCAGTGCAGCTTGTCGTCGAAGTCGTCGTAGTCCATGCGTTAGAGCGGGCGGCATCTGTAAAAAGCCCATAATTGACATAGTTAGAGGTTGCACCGAGCCGCATCCGGCGCTGACTACCCGAAACGTTATTGCCATTGTCCAGACCAATCGAGTAGGGGGTCGTATTGGTAGACTGCACGGTTATGGTTGCGGTTGCGTCGATATTCGATGCGATCGTTGACGGACTGGTCCCGAAACCCAGGCTCGAAACACTAACGTTAGCGCTGGTAGTCACAGTAGCGGTCACAGTAAGAGAGAAATTCGCCGTGCTGCCTCCTGTAGAGCAGTTGCCGCCTGATGCCAGCGAACCGTAATGCAGTCTTTGGCTCGCACCTGAACTGAGAGGCTCCGAATAGGAGCCGGGTATCGCAGCTTGTTGAACGGCCAGAGTTGCATAGACCGTTATAGTCGCTGAGATGTTGCCAGAGGCGTTGCTCGTGAAATCATTTTGGCTCCCACCGCCGAGAAAGTTGTTCGCGTAATTGCCCCATTGCTGGGTGTGCGCAGCATCCTTGTAGAGATTGAAAGCCAGTCGATTGCTCCCGGATGCCATCTGCCGCTGATTGGCCGAGACATGCGTACCGGCTGCTATGTCAGTGCAAAAACGGTAGGTGGTGTTAGCGGTGGCTCCTGAACAGGTTATCGTTTCGGTGCCAGTCGTAGAGATGATCGTGCCAGGCAGGACGTTGACTGATCCAAAGGCAATGTTGGTCATCGTCGCCGTGCAACTGATCGCGGCTTCGCCTGGCGACGGAAGTCCGCCGAGGAGCAGGACAAGAACCAATGCCAAGAAAGAGCGCGCCAGCAATGATGAACCCCTATGATTAGCAGTGCGGAGTCTAAAAATCCTCGTGCTAAACTTCCGCTAAGTAGAACACATGAGGCGACGAGAATTCCTTACCCGAATTGGCTGCGTCAATAGTATCGAGTCACCGACGCCTTGCCATGCTTGGCTGACTGGCTCATGAGCACCTCATGCGCTCGCCTGATTCTGCTTGGCCGGGACTTCTTCCGTCACGAGTTCGCCTAACTTGCGCAGCGCCGCGTCGCGCTCGCGGCGACAACGGTCGAGCGCACTGTCGAAAGCCTCACTCGCGGGTGGTATGGCTTCTAGCGCGCGGCATGCTTCGGCAAGTTCGAGGAAGCCGAGCACCCCCGCCGAGCCGCCGACGGTGTGGGCCTCGCGGCATAGGACTTCGCGCGCCGCCAGCGTATCGGACCGCGAGAAGAAATGTTCGCGCGCGTCTACCTCGAACAATGTCAGAAGTTTCCTGGCATTGTCGGCGCCGAGGGTCTTTCGCAGATGCGCCAGAATGGTGTCATCGAAGATCATGCCGCGCGCACCGGTATCGGGCCCGGCCATTGCTTCCTTCGCCGGCGGTGGAGTTGTTTCACCCCGCTGCTCGGCAAGCACCAGACGTTCGATGGTCGCAAGCAGCGCAGGCCAGTCTACCGGCTTCGGCACATGGACATTCATGCCCGCTTCGAGGGAACGCTCCGATTCGCCCGGAAGCGCATTCGCCGTCAGGCCGATGATCGGAAGTCCCGGCCTGTCCTCCGTCGCGGTCCGGATCGCCCGCACCGCGGTATAGCCGTCCATCTCCGGCATCTGCACGTCCATCAGGATCGCATCGAAAGCATTGCGGATCGCGACGCGCACCGCTTCGGCGCCATCGTTGACGGTCACCACCTCGTGCCCTGCCCGTTCGAGCATGGCCTTGATCAGCTCGCGGTTGAGCGGGTTGTCCTCGGCGAGAAGCAACCGGCACGACGCCCGGTTGCTGGGAACGGGCACGGCATTTTCCGGATACGCTTGCCCGGCAGGGGGCATCTCGATCGTGAACGAAAACTCCGATCCGCGGCCGGGCGCGCTCTGCACCTCGATGGTGCCGCCCATGTGTGTGACCAACTCCTTGGAGATCGCAAGGCCGAGACCGCTGCCGCCGAACCGCCGCGTCGCCGAGCGGTCCGCTTGCACAAAGCGCTGAAACAGCGCGGGCAGGTCGCGCGAGCTGATACCGATTCCGGTGTCGGTTACCGCAAAGCGGATGCTGCTTGCCCTGCCGGCGTCGAGCTCGACGCTGAGCCGGACGGAGCCCGAGGGCGTGAATTTCACCGCGTTGCCGACCAGGTTTAGCAACACCTGCCTCAGGCGCACGGCATCGCCCAACACACGGTCGTGTACGTCCTGGGCGATGCTAGCGGTGAGCTCAACGCCCTTGCGCTGTGCCTGCTCCTGAACCAGTTCGAGGCAGCCGTCGGTCAGTTCCTTCAGCGAGAGCGGAGCCTTCTCGAGTCTGAGTTGCCCGGCCTCGATCTTGGAGAAATCGAGGATATCGCTGATGACGCCGAGCAAACCCTTGCCGGCGGTGCGCTGCATTTCCATGAAATGGCGCTGGCTCTCGGGCGATTGGGGGGCGCTGAGAAGCATGTCGGATACACCAATAATAGCCGTGAGCGGTGTTCTCAGTTCGTGACTCATATTGGCGAGGAACTCGGTCGTGGCGCGCGCCGCCGCTTCGGCGCGGTCTCTTTCCTGACGGAGCGCAGCTTCCGCCGCCCGGCGCGCCGTGACGTCACTATAGGTCCGCACGAATCCACCGTCCTCGGTCGGTACGGTCCGGATCTCCAGAACGGTGCCGTTGGGGCGCTCTCGCTCATAGATGGCGTGCCGGCGCTCGTCGATGTCCCTGACGACCTCGGTATAAGCTTCATCGCTCGGGAATTCCCCGATGCTGCGCTGATACTCAAGTACCTCGCTCTTGTGCGGGCGACGGGTGGCGAAGTCCTGCGGCAGGCCAAGCAGGTCAAGCACGCGCGCATTCATCAGGGCGATCCTGCCATCGCGGTCGGCGGCAATCAGGCCCTGGTCCATGGTGTCCAGCGTGGTGCGCAGCAGGGCTTCGGCGCGCTTGTGCTCGGTGATATCCTGATGGGTTGCAATCCATCCGCCATCAGGCATGCGCTGCCTGCGCATGGCAATCGTCCGGCCATCCGCAAGCAAGTGGATTTGCTCAGCTTGGTCGGAGACGATCTTGATGTACTCGTCGATACTGAGTTCGCTGCGCTCGCCGTTTGCCAAGTGGGCTTCGAGGATTTGCCGCAGCGTGGTCCCCGGCGCGACCTGCTCGGGTTTCAGCCCATACATCTCTCGGAAACGGCTATTGGCGATCACGATCCTTTGGTCGGCGCTCCACATCACGAGACCGTTGGGCATTTCGCTCAGCGCCATGTCGAACCGCGTGTTGGTCCGCTCGATCTCCCTGGATTTTTGCGCCAGATTGTGGGTCTGCTGCACGATTAGGAATGTGCCGAACAGTATCGCTGCAGCGGCGAACGCAACGAAAGGTCCGAAGATCACGAGATGCCTGTACCAGGCTTGCAAAACGACAGCGCGCCCGAAGCTCACTAGCACCACCAGCGGCAGCCCTCGTACCGCCTTGTATCCGGCGACGCGAGGCACGCCATCGACGACGCTCATGCTTTCGTAGGACCCCGTGTCCGACTTGGGAAGGTGCTCTGCCAGAAGGGGGGCCGAGGCAAATGACCTGCCCATCGCGCTTTCGAGCGCAGGCTCACGCGCGAGCAACAGGCCATCCCGATGAAGCAATAAGATTGAACCTTCCTTGCCGAGATCAATGCTGCGATAGATCTTTGCGAAATACGACTGGTCAAGCGGCGTCGTCACGATTCCCGCAAATGTGCCGTCGTCATTACTCAATCGCAGCGATGCCGCAGTCAGCCAATTGTTCGAGGCTGCCGATCGAAAAGGGGACGATACATAGATCCTGTCGCTGGCGCTGTCCCGATGCGCGGCAAAGTGTGCCATCTGCGACACATTGGTCCGCGGCAGAGCGCCATCATAGGAATGCGCCACCACCTTGCCGGCGGCGTCGGTCCATCCGACGGCGACCACGGCTGGAGAGGTCTTGGCCAGGACGCGCAGCGCGGCGTTGACGTCTTCGGGCGAGGCATAGTCGCCTTCTAGGCTGTCCTTCCGGATTTTGGCGGCCTCGCGCAACATGTGTTCGACATTCTCGAACGTGAGCGCCGTATGCTCCGAGAGAATTTCAGCGAAGTTTTGCGCGGATTTTTTTCCCTGGTCGATCGCGGCGATGTAGCGCTGGTGCAGATCGACCGAAAACAGGACGACAATCAGCACAACGAGAAGTATCCCCAGGAATCCCTGTAGAGTTTGCGATTGCCATCGCCATTTCAATCTTTGCATGCGCGGGACGGCCAAGTTGAGCAGAAGTCGTATCTCGCCTTCCGCTTTGAGAGAATCAATATTTCGGCCATAGTATCAAAGCACGGCTGCCGGCTGAATCCGGCGTACAACGGGGTGTTCCGAAGGTGCGTCGTCACCCCGAGTCTCAGATGCACCGGCTACGACTGGATACGGGTCCGCGACCCGGCGCATTTAATCCCCTCCAGGTCGAGTAACGTGGCTATCAGGAAAGAAAGCATTGTCCTCGCCGACGATCATCCGTTCATTCTGCTCGCACTCAAGCAATTGATCGCTGCGGAGGCGGATCTCGAACTGGTTGGCGAGGCGGCTACCGGTATCGACGCCCTCAGCCTGATCCGGTCGATCGTGCCCGACGTCGCGGTGATCGACGTCGGCATGCCCGGCATGAACGGCATCATGCTCGCGAGAAAAATTCGCGAAGAACGTCCGACGGTCAAGGTGGTGATCCTGACGGCGCATGAGGACGAAGCTCATTTGAAACAGGCACTTGCCGCTGGTGCCAGCGGTTTCATCCTCAAGAGATCGGCGACAACCTCACTGATTCCGGCAGTTCGCGTTGCAATCGGGGGCGGTATCTTCGTCGATCCGCTGATGGCGCACAGGCTCGACCGTGCGGCTCAAGTCAATCCCGAGGGCGCCGTCGAATTGAGCCCGCGGGAGCGCGAAGTCCTCAAGCTGACTGCGTTCGGCTACGCAACGAAGGAGATCGCCCAGTCGATGGCAATCGGCCCCAAGTCGGTCGAGACCTACCGGAGCCGGGCCCTGGAAAAGCTGGGATTGAAGACTCGCGCCGAGATCGTCCGGTTTGCCCAGCTGGAGGGATGGCTGACCTGACAGCCCGCGTCCGCTCCGTAGAATTACGGACAACATTCTAAAGAAAAGGTTATCGCGTAAGGAACATCCGGACAGGCTTGCCCGCAAGACCGTTGTACTATTGGACATGAGGGACGGCTGGTGTCGTCTCCACTGAAAGGATGTTCGATGGCTGCGTGGATCGCGTCTCGACTGGACGGCACGAATGCGAACGCGCGCTTGCGCTGGCTGAAGCGGTGATGTCGAGCTTGCACGAAATCGAGCTCGTGCTCACGCTGCGCAATCGCGTGTTTGGTCCCGAGCAATTTCAGGAAGCCGCTGCAAAGGTTACCTGAGATGAAGGAGAGGCATTGATGTCGGTATTCTTCTTCCGCCTTAGCCACGACCGGTACGCCGGGGTGGCCGAATGTCCGTTCGAACTGGTTGATCGCGATGCTGCGTGGGGCGAAATCACGCGAGCTTCCAGCAATCTCGTCGCCGGGATTTGCCGAAACCTGAAACCGCAATCTGACTGGCGAATGGAGCTACTCGACGAGGCAGGCAAGCCGCGATTCAGGATCCGCCTCACGGCAGAAGCGTTAGACAATTGATAGAACAGCGTAGGACGAGGCCAGCATGGATGCAGTCGTGAATCGTCGGAAGGCGCACCGCGTGACCTTCGCGCACGGCATCGAAGTGCAGATTTTCGCGATCGACGGAACGTGGCGGCGACCCTGCAGCATGCTGGACGTGTCGGAAACCGGTGTCCGGCTCGGGCTCAAATGTTCGCTGGAGGGGCTGAACCTCAAGGAATTCTTTTTGGTGTTGTCATCTACAGGAATGGCGTTCCGTCGCTGCCAACTCGCTTGGATCAACGGCGAAGAGGTTGGTGCCCACTTCCTAAAGGAGGCTGGAGCATGCGACCGCAATGGCCGAAAGAAGCATGGGCCCGGTGAGCTGATTACGATGAGAAAAACCCGATGCACGGAGGGCATTAGCGGTTGAGAAGGAAAAATCGGATTGCCTTCTTGATGCATCGGACTTTTCTGCGACCAATCGCGTACGCCATGGCGCGGTTGATGCAACCTTGGCCCCGCCACGGCCTCCAGGCCGGCCGGGCTTTTTTCAAAGCTAGAGCAGAAATTGGATCGCGGCAACGATCACGCATAGCGCGGTTAGCAGGGCGAGCAGGCCTGCACCGATGATTGCCAGCAGGGGTTTTGCCAGCACCTTTTTTCCTCCGAGCCAAACCGGCCCGCAGTCCAGCCATCCGGCCGGTGGCGGCTTGTCAGGAATTTTCGGACATGGCGGGAAGCCAGAACCAGAGCCGCGCGCCAGAAGCCATGCAAGGCAGCTTGATCCCGATCAACGCCAAACCGGTTCCTTCGTCCTATAATGAAAGCATCGTGACAAAGACCCTTTCATGGCCTCACTGCTCAAAGTGCAAGCGACCCCTCTCGCTTGTGCCAGCGAAGAGCGGCGGG
>DAIMKE010000144.1:0-9630 GCA_036721875.1 Bradyrhizobium sp.
TGGTCGAGCCGATCGAGGTCGCACAGGCGATCGCGTGGCTGCTATCTCCGATGAGCAGCGGCGTGACCGGGATCAACCTTCCGGTGGACGCCGGATTTATCGCCGGGACCACTTGGGCCGCCTATGGCGGCTTGCGCGAAGCGCCGAACGCATAGTGAGGACATGGGTATGAACATCGAAGTACCGCGCAAGAAACTCGATTTGTCGTCCGCCATCGCGGAGGGCGACATCCGCGTGCTGCTGATGGTACTGGTCCACATGACTGGCGACGAGCGCTGGCTGGAAGCGCCGTACAAGCCGAAACGCGACATCCGCCTGATCCCGGATCCGCAAGCCGGCGTTCCGCTGGAAATCCAGGCCGAAATCCGCGCCGCCGTCCTGAAGCTGTTTGCCAACGGCGAGCCTAAGCCTGTCATCGCCGACCCTGGCGATGAGTTGATGCTGAAGATGATGCGCGCGACGCTCGGCGAAAATGTCGCGCCGGAATACGCGCCGCTGATGCGCGAAGAAATGGGCTTCGTCCCGCGTGAAGCGCGCTGGAGCAAGCCGCCATCCGCCGAGAAACTCGCGCAGCAGCACGTGCTGATCGTCGGCGCCGGCGTCTGCGCCATTGCGCTGGGCGTCGCGCTCGGACGTCTCGGCATCCCCTACACTATCGTCGAGAAGAACGCTGATCTCGGCGGCACCTGGTATGTCAACCGCTATCCCGGTTGCGGCGTCGACACGCCGAACCATTCCTATTCCTTCTCGTTCGGCGCGCGCAATCCATGGACGCGCTACTTCGCCCAGCGCCAGGAACTGCTCGATTACCTCAGGAAGGTCGCGCTCGAATACGGCATCCGAAAACATCTCCGTCTCAACACCGAACTGACGTCATCGCGCTGGGATGAAAGCAAGCGGCGCTGGATCTCGACGCTCAGGACCGCCAACGGCGAGGAGACCTTTGAATCGACCACGCTGGTGAGCGCGATCGGCCAGCTCAACGACCCCTCGCCCGCGCACTTCAAGGGTGAAGAGGACTTCAAGGGCCTGACGCTGCACTCGGCGCTTTGGTCCGACGACATCAATCTTGACGGCAAGCATGTCGCCGTCATCGGCACCGGCGCGACCGCGATGCAGCTCGTGCCATCGATCGCCGACCGCGTCGCGTCAGTCACCGTCTATCAGCGTACCGCGCAATGGGCCCGGCCGGTTGCGGGCTATTCCGATCCCATCACCGAGGGCGCACAATGGCTGCTCGCGCATCTGCCGTTTTACGTGCAATGGTATCGCTTCAACATGTTCTGGCGGTACGGCGACGGCCTGCTGCCGTTCCTGCGCAAGGATCCGGATTGGCCGCATCCCGATCGCGCCGTCAACAAGGGCAATGACCGGCATCGCGAAGAGCTGACGAATTTCATCCTGTCCGAGCTGAAGGATCGACCCGACCTGATCGAAAAATGCGTGCCGACCTATCCGCCCTACGGCAAGCGCATCCTCCTGGACAACAACTGGTTCAGGACGCTGACCGGGCCGAATGTCGAACTGGTCACCGACAAGATCGATCATTTCGCGCGAGACGGTATCGTTGCATCAGATGGCAAATTGCGGCCGGCAGACGTCATCGTGATTTCTACCGGCTTCAAGGTCACGGAGATGGCCGCACGTCTCAACATCAGCGGGCGTCACGGCAAGAATCTCAGGGAGGCATGGGCCAACGACAACCCGACCGCCTATCTCGGTCTCACCGTGCCGGACTTTCCGAATTTCTTCGTGATGCTCGGCCCGAATTCAGGTCCCGCACATGGCGGCAGCGTGATCTTCCAGTCGGAATGCCAGAGCCGCTACATCTCCGCTTGTCTCGTCGAAATGATGGAGCGCGATATCGCCGCCATCGACGTTCGCGCGGACGCGCACGATCGATACATTCGGAAGGTCGATGCTGAACATGAGCAGTTGATCTGGACTCATCCCGGCATGACCACCTACTACCGCAACGATCAGGGCCGCGTTTTCTCGGCGATGCCATGGCGCTTCGTGGACTACTGGGCCATGACGCACGATCCGGATATGCGGGACTACCTTCTCACGAATGCCTGACAGCATGCGGAACTCAACACATCACGCCATTAGGATAACTTGACACCCGACTATATCTGCCGCAGCATTTCCTCGCTGCACCTGCCGAAGTTACGGAGCGTTCGGCTCCCCACTTCGCAGGCATTGACGCCGAAGGTCATACGATCAAGGCGACACGCAGTTGGAGCGGACACAAGTCCGTGGGCCCACACTTGGAGAGGAGCATGACGCCGCCGGATCAAACCGGTGACCTTGCTCAGCGCAAGGTCCAGGCGCAGTTGAGGTCATAGCAGCTGCCAGCCTCATTGCGCCTTCGAAAATTCGAATACATTCACGGGACTGGAGCGCAAAGGCCACGCGCTATCGGATTCCGAAACAGTACTGGTGTGTACCAGAAATCCTTCGCAGAGACGAAGATGTCGGGCCCCGCGATGCTCTAACGCACCGGGGCCCATTTGTTTTTGTTTGCAACCGCCGCAGCGTGCGAGCTTGATGGCGCGCAACTTGATGACTAAGGCGATGCGGTCGAGCGGATCAGCCGGCAGCATCCCTCGGTCATGGCGTTCCTCTCGCCTCCCGCCATAGCGCATTCGCATTTCGCCCGCCAGACCTGCAATAACGCCGAGAGGGCCTGCCTTGCGGCGCAGCGAATTTTGCAGGTATCTTGCCCGCCAACGACCGGCCTTGCGCGGCCCGGCAATAATTCCGTGGAGAAACGCCATGAATCCGCCCGTCAGTTCGCCTGCCATCAAGGTCGTGAAATCGGTTCGCGAACAGGTGAGCGCAGAGGAATGGCAGGCGCGGGTCGATCTCGCGGCCTGCTACCGCCTCACGGCGATGTACGGCATGACCGAGATGGTCGCCAACCACATCTCCTGCCGGGTGCCCGGCACGACCGACCAGTTCCTGATCAACGCCTACGGGATGCTCTACGAGGAGATCGACGCCTCGAGCCTGATCAAGGTCGATGTCGAGGGCAACACGCTGCTCAATGCTTCCGACTATGACGTCAACGTCGCCGGCTTCGTCATTCACAGCGCCATCCACATGGCCAAGCACGACATGGATTGCGTGGCGCACACGCATACGCCGGCTGGCATGGCCGTCTCGGCAATGGAATGCGGGCTGCTGCCTCTGGCGCAAACCTCGATGCGATTTCTCCACATCGCCTATCACGATTTCGAAGGCATTGCCGACAATGTCGACGAGCGCGAGCGACTGGTGAGAGACCTCGGTGACAACGAAGCCATGATCCTGCGCAACCACGGCTTGCTGGTCGTCGGCCGCACCATTCCGGCCGCGTTCAACGTGCTGTTCCGTCTTGAGCGCGCCTGCCAGGTTCAGGTCATGGCGCTGTCCTGCAACACCAAGCTGATCTATCCGCCGCAGAGTATCCTCGAAGACACCTATGAGAGGATGCAGCCGAAGCCCGGCCGCGGCGCCCGCAACGGCGACCTCGCCTGGCCGGCGCTGCTGCGCAAGCTCGACCGCACCGACCCGTCCTATCGCAATTGAGCTTCCTCCGGCTCTGAAGGCTCGTCCGTCCTCGCACGATCTTTGGGCGTGGCCTGCCTGTAATTTGATCGCACATATCGTCGCTAAATCGCCGATGCTGATGTCAGGCGTAGTGACAGGTGCGTCCCGATGAAGACGTTCATTCGAATGGTTGAACTATGGGTGCCCGACCGAACCCGCACCCGGCTTGAGTTCGGCGGCTGCCTTGCCAGTGACGAATATTCGGAGTTCAAGGCCGTCAGCGAAAACGCGCTGTTCGCATACGACGAAGGTCTTCCCGGCAAGGCCTGGGCCTCCGGCCATCCCGTCATTCTCACCAAATTCTCGAACTCCTATTTCAAGCGCACGGACGAGGCGGTTGAAGCCGGATTGACCTGCGGCGTGGCGCTGCCGGTCTTTGCCGGCGAGTTCCTGATGGCGGTGATGGTACTGTTCTGCGGCGATGACGAGAAGCATGTCGGCGCGGTCGAACTCTGGCACAACGATCCCGAGAAATCCCACGAGATGGGCCTTGTCGACGGCTATTACGGCACCGCCGACATGTTCGAGTTCAACTCCCGGCACACAAAATTCCCGCGCGGGTTCGGTCTCCCGGGCCGGACCTGGAAGGCCGGCTCACCCCTGATCATCAAGGACCTCCACAACGCCAAGAGCTTTTTGCGATGGGAGGAAGCCTCCGAAATCGGAATCAATTGCGGCGTCGGCATTCCCTACAGTACGCCTTCAGACCAGACCTGGGTCGTGACCTTCCTCTCCGCACAGGCAACGCCAATCGCCAGGCGCTTTGAAATCTGGGTTCCGAACCCATCGCGCGCCGAGCTGGTGTTTCAATCCGGCGATTGCAGCAAGAATGCCGATCTGACGTCGCTTTATGCGTCTAAGACGATAAAGAAAGGCGAAGGCAGCATCGGCGGCGCCTGGGCAACGGGCATGCCTGCGATCAACGAGCATCTGAAAGTCGATCAATCAGTCGCGGCTCAGGCGGCACGTGCGGCCGGAATGCACCAGATCGTGGTGCTGCCGGTGATCGAGAACGCCCTGCTCAAGGCCGTTCTCGCCTGGTATCTATGAACGGAGGTTTTCGCCAGCGGATCAGCCGGCCTTGCGGCCGTGGTGGCTATGCAGTTGCGATGAGAGAAGGCGCCGCCACTCATTGAACTCCGGGCTTGCGATATCGCGCGGCCGCGGGAGATCGATCAGATATTCGCTATCGATACGGCCGGGTCCCGGCGACATCACCACAACCCGATCGGCCAGGAAGATCGCCTCCTCGATCGAATGGGTGACAAAGAGGACGGTCAGGCCGGTCCGCGACCAGATATCGACCAGTTCGTCCTGCAGGCGCTCGCGCGTCATCGCGTCCAGTGCGCCGAAGGGTTCGTCCATTAGCACGACCTCGGCGTCGTTGGCGAGCACGCGGGCGATCGCAACTCGCTGCTTCATGCCGCCGGAGAGCTGGTGCGGATAGACGTCGGCGAAGTTCTGCAGGCCGACGAGCTCGATGAAGCGGTCGGAGGTTTCGCGGATTTCTGCCCTGGTGCGGCCCCTCGACTTAGGGCCGAAGCCGATATTGTCGCGCACGTTCAGCCAGGGAAACAGCCCGTAATCCTGAAAAACCATGCCGCGACTGGGACCAGGCGCCGATATCGGCACGCCCCACATCAGATTGTCGCCGTGCGTGGCAGCCTCGAACCCCGCCGCCATCCGCAACAGTGTGGATTTTCCGCAGCCTGACGCACCGATCAGGCAGATGAATTCCCCCTTCTTCACGCGCAGATTGGCGCCGCGCAGCGCCTCGATCGAGCGCCCGTTCTGCGAATAGGTCTTGACGACATTCCTCATTTCCAGAATCGGGATCGGCGCTTCAGCCATGCGACGGACTCCACGCCAGAAGCCGCCGTCCGATCAGCATCACAAGCTGGTCGGACAGAAAGCCGAACGCGCCGATGACGATCATTCCGGAGATCACGATCTCGGTGCGCGAGAGCTGGCGCGCCTCCATGATGATCGCCCCCAGCCCGGTCTGCACGCCGGTCATCTCGCCGACGACGATCACGACCCACGCAAAGCCCAGTCCAAGCCGCATTCCGGTGAAGATGGACGGCAGCGCGGCGGGCAGCACGACGCGAAAGAACTGCGCCGACTCGCTGCAGCCGAGCATCGCAGCCGCCTCGAACAGCCGCGGTTCGACCGAACGAACGCCAAAAATAGTGTTCACGAGGATCGGATAGAACGCGCCGAGAAAGACCAGAAAGAACGCCGAGCGTGGACCGAGGCCGAAGATGATCATCGCAAGCGGCAGCCATGCCGTAACCGGCACCGGCCGCAAGATCTGGATGGTCGGGTCGAGCAACTGCCGGACCAGCGGCACCCGCCCGATCAGCATGCCGAGCGGCAACGCGACGATCAGGGCCAGCGCGAAGCCGCCATAGACGCGACTGACGGAGGCCAGCAGATGGACGTGCAGCGTCTTGCTGTAGGCGTCGTCATTGATCCCGCCGAAAGCGAGGTCCCACAGTTCGAGCCAGACTTCGTAGGGCGGCGGGATCAGACTGCCGGGGCGATTGACCGTGGCGAAATGCCAGATCGCCAGCATTGCGGCAGGAAAAGCGACCGCCAGCAGCAACGGCCGCAGGCGCGGCCACCATGTCGCCGCCCATGACATCTTGCGCGCGGCGACTGTGGCACCCTCGGTATCGGCCGCTAGCGTGGTCACGATCAGGTCGGCTTCACCGCATCGACGAAACTGGTGTCGATGAAGGTTGCGAAATCCGGCAGGCGCTTGATCTGCTTCAGCGCCAGCATATGGTCGGCGTAGATTTTCGATTGCTCGATCTGCTTGGCCTCGAGCTTCCATGTCAGCTCGACATTGGGCACCGAGGCCTCGATCGCCTCCTTTTTCTGGCCGAGCTTGCTGGAGGCCATCGCGACCATGGCGTCCTTGTTCTTTGCCGCGAAATCAGTCGCCCTCTGATGGATGCCGAGCATCACGCGGACGAGGTCGGGCTTTTGCGCAATCACGTCGCGATGCGTGCCGAACACCATGTTCAGCGAACCCATCGCCGTCGAGTATGGATATTCGACCAGCGAGCCAATGCCGCTCGATAGCGACACGCCGGGGCCGGGTTCGGCGCCGACATAGGCATCGATGTCGCCGCGCGACAGAGCGATATGCATTTCACTGAAGGAAACGCGGACCGGTTCGACATCCTTGATCGTCATCCCTTCCATGCGCAGCCGCTCCAGGAAGAACACTTCCTGCGTCGTCCCCGGAAACACCGCGACACGCTTGCCTTTGAGATCCTTGATCGCGGCGATCCCTGCTCCCTTCTTTGCGATGATCGCCATGCCGCGGTTGCAGGTCGAGGCGATGACCACGACCGGTTCTCCGGCTGCGGCGCCGAGCAGCGCTGCGGCAATGCCGAATGCGCCGAAATCGACCGACTTGGTCACCACGGCATTCTTGCACTCGGTCGGCGTTTCGAACGGCAGCACCTCGATCTTGTAGCCCGCCGGCACGAATTGTTCGTAGAAATAGGGCGCGATCGAGTGGATCAGTTTCAGGGCGCCGGCTCGAATGACGACCGGCTGTTGAGCCCTAACGATCGCCGGACTGGCTAGCAAGCCAGTCCCGAGGCCGGCGCCTAGGCCGGCAATGAATTGGCGTCGGCGGATCCCAGATGTCATCGAACACTCCTCTTTTCCACCAAGAGAAATGCAACAAACATGCCGCCAGAACAGGGGTTTGCCGGTGCCCCAGGCATGTGCCACAAGCCGCGCATTTCAAGCGTGACGCAGCTCTTGGTTCCGGCCTGGGTAGCCCTGAAATGTCCCGTGACTTACGCCGATGCGCGGAAAATGGGCGCGACATCCCTTCCACTGATGAGGAAAAAGGCGGGTTATCGCAGCGTCCGGAAGAACTCACGTACCTCCTGGACGAACAAGTCGGGCTGCTCGAATGCGGCGAAATGTCCACCCTTCGGCATTTCGCGCCAGCGCCGGATATTGGTGTAGCTCGCTTCCATCCATTTCCGCACCGGCGTGACGATCTCCTTGGGGAAGACAGCGACGCCGGCCGGCACCGCGACCTTGTGGGCCGTCCGGCGCTTCGGGCCAAAACTCTCCCAATACAGGCGGGCCGATGAGGCCGCGCTCGCCGTCACCCAGTACAGCATGACATTGTCGAGCAGTTCGTCGCGGCCGAGGATGTTTTCGGGATGGCCGTCGCAATCGGTCCAGGCCCAGAACTTTTCCAGGATCCACGCCGCCTGCCCGCTCGGCGAATCCGTCAAGGCGTAACCCAGCGTCTGCGGCCGGGTCGACTGCTGCTTGGAATAGCCGCTATCCCAATCGGCGTAAAATTTGATCCCGTCCAGCGCCCGCGCCTCCTCGGGCGTCGGCTTGCCCTCCACGTTGGGTCGGGCTGACATCGCAAGCGTGATATGAATGCCGGCGCAATGTTCGCCATCCTGCGCGCCGATCGCCGTGGTGACCGCCGATCCCCAGTCACCGCCCTGCGCGCCGTAACGGGCATACCCGAGGCGATCCATCAGCACCGCCCAGCTGGACGCGATGCGATCGACGCCCCAGCCGGTCGTTGCAGGCTTTGCCGAAAAGCCGAAGCCGGGCAATGACGGGCAGACAATATGAAAAGCGTCCGCTGCGTTGCCGCCATGTGCGGTTGGATCGGTCAGCGGCTCGATCACCTTGTGAAATTCGACGATCGAACCCGGCCAGCCATGGGTAATGATCAGCGGCATCGCTTCCGGATGCGGCGAGCGGACGTGAAGGAAGTGAATGTCGAGCCCGTCGATCTCGGTCGTGAACTGCGTAAAACGATTGAGGCGCGCCTCGCTCTGGCGCCAATCATAGGCCTCGGCCCAGTAGTGGCAGATCTCCTTGATCCATTGCAGCGGCGCGCCCTGGCTCCAATCGTCGACCAGTTCGGCTTCCGGCCAACGCGTCCTGCGCAACCGTGATTTCAGATCGTCGAGCACGTCGTCGCCAACGGAAATGCGATAGGGCCTGATTTCAGCACGCATGAGAGGCTTTCCGATTGATGAGCTGGTCAGTTGAGCCGCAACTCGGTGATGTGCCGGGGATCCGGGCTCAATTCATTGCGTTCGACGCGCTTGACGATGTCAGTCAGTGCGGCATTGGCCCGGCATGCCAGGCCGAGCTTCTCGCCCTCGCGCACGACCAGACCGTTGAGAAATTCAATCTCGGTCCGCCGGCCCTTCTGCATGTCTTGTCCCATCGAGGGACGCTGCGCGCCGGCGGTACGCTTGCTGTCCTTGAAACGCTGCTCGTCGCAGGCGTGCATGGCCGCCTCGTCGCCCTCGCCGGCACGCGCGATGGTCTCGGGTAGCAGATGCAGTATCTCCTCGAGTTCATAGCCCTGCGCCTGCCCGACACGGATCGCTTCGCTGCCGAGCTTGATGGAGAAGCGGCGGATCGGCTCGTTCTGCAACATCTCGCCGCCGGTCAGGCCGGTGCATGCGGAGAGGCCATTGCCCATGGCGTTCGCGACCAGTTTCGACCAGCGCTCGCCCCACAGATTACCGGTTACCTTGGCGCTGTCGGCGTACCCGACCAGCCGGCAGATCTCCTCCGCCCGCGGCGTGATACGGCCATGAACCTCGCCGGTCCGAAATACCGTATGCGCCGCGCCGCACTTGCCGGCGCCACGGTGGATGTGGCCAGGCGCCGGCAGGTTGACCGTGATGCTGCTCGCGATGCAGCCGAGTGTCTTTCCCCAGCCGACGATGCCGGCGATCGTCTCTTCATTCATGCAGTTCTGCAGCGAGACGACATAGCCGTCCGGCGCCAGATATTGCTGGATCAGCATGGTGGCCCAGGCCGTGTCGTAAGACTTCATGCACACGAAGACGATATCGACCGGCTTCTCCTTGGACAGGACCTGCGCGTCCGTGACGTGCAGCGCCCGCACCGGAGCCGAGAATTCCGCGACGTCCATGGCGTGGGTGACGCGCAAGCCATGCATCCGCATGTGCTCGACGTGCTCGGGCCACGGATCGATGAATGTCACATCCTCGC
>DAIMKE010000145.1:0-9595 GCA_036721875.1 Bradyrhizobium sp.
ATATTGGACCAATCTTGGGATATCCGCGATATCCACAGCGAATTGGTTCCCTGGGGCTGGATGGTGTCCCATCTTTCTGTCGGCGATTTTGCGCCGCGCGTTCCCGTGTCGTTCGCAAGACATGCCTGGCGCGCATCGGGCAAGCGGCACCGACCGACCTCTTCAAGCTGTTTGGAGTTTATCGAAGCCAGCCGAGTTACGAGCGGTCAGAGCCTGCGGCGAATAGGCCCTATCATATCAAACCGGCACACTGTCGAACGCGTTAATGTGGCTCTTCGCATCTTCGCACGAGTCTGGTCCACTAAGACTGACGCTAGTGTCCAATCGAATGCGGGCAGTCGCAGTCAGATTTCACGCAGGTAGTTATGAAGAGGCGATGCCACTGAGTGAGCCCCAGCGGCGGCGTTTTACAGTTCCCACCGGAAGCTCAATGTCCGCGAGCCTTCCTGATGGCCCGGTGCCGTCTGGCCGAGATCCAGGCGCGCAGACCGTAGCCGGCCGCGAATCCAAGCCCAAGCAAGATAGCTGCGTCCGTTAACATCGGATGGTTCCACGCGAGGTATGCCAAATCCGTTCTGCAATTGAAGGTTCGGCGCCGGATGGAGGTGCACCGTGTGGCGCACTATATCAACTAGTCCCCGCAATTCCAGATTATCCTGGTGCGCACCATCCATGCCATATCGCCGTCACAGCCACGCTGACGACGGAAAGTAGGGGGAAGCTGGGTAATGCTCAGCGTTCTGTTTAGAAGTGTGAAGTGGACCCCATACGCGGGACCAGGGATCGCCGGAGTTAAGGTGTAATCGCGCCTGCTCTTGTCCTTCAGAATCAAGCAGCTTCTTGCTGCTGGTTTTGCGTCTGCTGTGGGTATGTGGGCAACGCGTTTGCGTTGTCCAAGGGAAGCGGCATATCCACAGTCTTGTTTGCCGCCTCGATTCTGTCCATGCTGGCGCGCCATGCCGCCATGGGGAATTTGTTGTTCATCGCCTGATGCGGGCGGCGATGATTGTAAAAAGTCATCCAGACTCCGATGCCGGCTCGCGCCTCGTGTCCGTCGGCATAGGCTTTCAGATGCACATCCTCGTATTTGATCGAGCGCCACAGCCGTTCGATGAAAATATTGTCCATGAAACGGCCGCGGCCGTCCATCGAAATCACGATGCCCGCGGCCTCGAGTCTGCCAGTGAGGGCCGCGCTGGTGAACTGCGCGCCCTGATCGGTGTTGAATAGTTTCGGCGTGCCGTGCCGCGCCAGAGCCTCGTCGAGCGCGGCGATGCAAAAGCCGGTGTTCATCGTGTTCGACAAGCGCCACGCCAGAACCGCCCGGCTGGCCCAGTCGATGATCGCCACCAGATACAGAAAGCCTGAGCTATCGGAATATAAGTGATGTCGCTGGCCCAGACATGGTTGGGCATCCGTGATGCTCACGCCGCGCAGCAGATAGGGATGGATCTTGTGGCCTGGCGCCGCCTTGCTGGTGCCGGGGCGCGGAACCAGCGCCTCGATCCCCATCACGCGCATCAGTCTTTGCACACGCTTGCGGTTGATGCCGTGGCCTGCCTGGTTGAGTTCGAACGTCATCCGCCGCGAGCCGTAGAACGGCCATTTGAGATGCAGCTCGTCGATCCGTCGCATCAAGGCCAGATCGTCGGCGTTGGTGACAGGCACCGGACGATAGACGCTCGAACGCGCCAGATTCAGCAGCACACATTGCCGGCGAACCGACAAATTCTCGGAAGGCCGTTCGACCATCGCCCTGCGCTCGGGGACACTCATCGCCCGGGCCTCGTGGCCAAGTGTAAAGCTTCGCCGTCTCGCGCTCGTGCTCCTCCGCGCCTTCCCCTGAAGCGCTTGCCCCGCGGGCGAAAAGGCTCGCAATATTGTCGAGAACCTGCTTCTTACAGCCGTAAATCTGGTTCGGGTGAACGCCGTGGCGCTTGGCCAGCTCCGGTACCGTCGCTTCCTCGCGCAGCGCCTCCAGGGCGATTTTGGCCTTGAACGTCGCATCAAACTTCTTGCGTGATTTGGTCATTGCCGTACTCCATCGGTTGCGACAGAGCAGGACGCTTCACACCTTAACGTTTGGTCCTATATCCGGGGTCCACTTCAGTGAACAGACAGCTCTCTGCTTTTTATCTCCGATATCGATTGCCAGATTCCTGTCTTGATCAGGCAAAACAGGGTGAAGCAACTCTGGGATGGCCTCAGCATGTGACCTCAGGCTGGGGCTATTTCATTTTACCACATCGCATCGCCCCGGACTGTCCGCGAAACAGTGGCGTGGTTTTGAAATGAATCGTCGCTTCCACGGTCACGGGAGCTGTCGAGCATGTATTCGTGACGCCGCCCGGTATCGATGGCCGGATGGCGCGCTACCAGTTGTTCCTTCTCTGGTTCAGTGACGAGCAGACTATCAATGGCATCAATGCGGAGCCTGGCCTGACATCGGCTCTTGCCAATTTAGGACACTGGTCCTGACATATGTCTCACGGTGTTGCCAAACTTTTCAGCAAGCATTCGGTCCTCTGGATGAGCGCACACCATAGGACCCGCGGTACGAGCCCGCGGGGAATGATGCACGGAGGCTTACAGAACTGAAGAGTCGGAGGGACAAATAATAAGGACGACGAGAGGGGGAGTTGCGTACTGGTGTGTGGGTGGAGCCGGCGTGGTTTTAGCTACATGGCAATTTGCCCTGATGGTCAGCGGTTAAACAGCGTTGCCATAGGCACGGCCAGGGCCGTCGCGAACGTGTTGGCCAGTCCTCCCGCGCAATCCAATTGAGTGCGCGGCGACCAAGAGCAGCTTCACGAGCACCAGCCGCCATAGTAGCGCGGGAACAGCGTCGGTCGTGTGTACAGTCCGGTAGAGTATTCGCGACTGACACAGTAGCCGCCGGGATAGCTGTTGTAATAGTAGCCGGGAGGGTAGCCCCTGCCTGCATAAGGGTCGCCATAGTAATCGTAGTCGTCGTAGATCCGGGGCGTGGTGGTGCGACTGCGGTCTCGAGCATTCGCTGCCCGGATGCGAACCGCCGGGGCTGTCGACGCGTAACCCGGCGCCGCTGACTGGCGTCGGCTGTCGATCGGTCCGCGCTTGGGCGCTCTCGACCCTCAGTGCAATTCCGTCTTGCTGAGACCAGCTGAACGACAGCAGCGTCGCACATGCGACGGTCGTGGTTGCGATTGCTGCCATTTTCAAAGAAAGTCTTCATGGATCTTTCCCATCACTTCACCCCCGCACTTTGGAACGGTGCACCCTTGCCTAGCCCAATGGGCGGCACCTTCGCGAGTCTGGTTGGAGCCCGTGATGTGCAGCCCATGATTTCGTCAAACTGAGCGAATAGGCCAACCTGCTATCGTGTATGTCTTACGGCTCATTTCCCCTCGGGCGGAGGGGTGGAGCGGCTCCAGGATATCAGAGCGAGTTGAGGCTGCCTTGCATGAAGCAGGGGGCGTGCCGTGCGCGAGTTGAGTTGGCTGTCGCCCAACATCGAGCACACCGGGAGTGTTGCAAGATGCAAGATCATGAACGCTGTACCGCGGGTCATCCTGAGCAGCTTTGCTGCCCAGGTGAATTGGGATCCTTCTCCAGAGCGTCTATTCTCGGCTGACAGTGAGTTGAAGAAGCCGTCGAATTTTCGGACTTGATCGCTCCTAATTCGAGATCCGGATCTGGATAGGGTAGTAAGCGCCCGACAGTGCGGCAGAATCGACGCCGTGGAATTCGTCACCATTATAACTTGGGTGACTCTTTATGCCTGACGGCGTGGTCGCTTGCACGAACAGCTCGTACTCGCCGTTGGGGAAAGGGCGAGAGTCGAACTGCATCAGGTAGCGTCCCTGGGGCGCCGGTGCGTCGATGGCAGTATCGATTTGCCACACCCGCGAACCTGGCACGCTGTCGCTGCCTACGGGCCGCAGAAAAACTTCGACCTGTGATATGCCGGTCGTTCCGCCGGTAGCCCACACTTCGGCACTGCGAACGGGCACGTTCATGAGCTGCGGTCCCCAGTTAGCCCAACTGCTGTTGCCAGTCTCGATGTTGATCGGTACTTGCCCACTGACCGCAATGGGCACGCGGCTGGGATTGCTCATGAACTGGTCGGAGCCGATGTCGACCGAAGCAATACGCTGAAAGCGTATCGGCGGACCCAGCCGTGGCAGCTCGGTATGCCGCGGTCGGCGGTGGATTGCCGAAGGCGGCGTGTAGTTTGGCGCGCTCCCCTGCTGATAGAGCACCTCGACGTGGACATTCAGAAGGCCGGCATTTTCAATATTGAACTGGAAATTGTTCTTCCCAACCACGAGCGGTGAACTGCCGCCATGCGCAATATCGCCGAGCTTGATTCGAGCGGTGTGCGGCGTGCTCAAGGTGCTCGCCGAGGTGTTGAGTGGCGTGCTGTTGTTGGGCGGCGGCGGCAACGGAAATTGAGCGCCGCCGTTTAGTCGCACGAAGTCGCCTGGCGCCACCTTGAGCTCCGGAGAGTTGCCCATCTGATAGGTTGCCACGAGCCAGGCTTCAGCAGGGGCGCCGGCCGAGACCGGGCGCAGGTCGTCGGGAATGTTGATCGTGAAGTTGGCCGGCTTGCCCCGCCGCACGGATTGAAAGTCGGTTCCCTCGATCTGCGTTACATAATTATGGACTGTACGTTGGTCGACCGATGGACCGTCAAAGCCAAAATTGTCCCAGTGCTGCAGGAAGTAGGGTACTCCGTCCTTCGTCATGTTGTAGCCGAAGCCCACCCACAGCAATTCGTAGTCGGCGGCAGGCAGGGTGGCGGCGCCGTAGCTTGCGTTGATGACGCTGGCGCCATCGATGAAGACCTCGATGCCCGTGGTTCCCACACGCACGTCGAAATTTCGACGCACGTTGGTTACGGCTTGCCGGCCGAGTTCCTCCATGCTGATGCTTGCCACCTGACGGGATGCACCCTTCATATCGATGATGTGCACACTGAGCATCTGACCCTGCGACCGCAGACGGAGCACGCCGGCAGGCAGGCCGATCGAACCGTTCTCGTCGAAAAATTCCAGATGGCCGGTCAACTCGGTCGGGATCGGATTGAGGTCGAGATACCATACCGAGCGCGGGCTAAGAGGCGTGTCCATGTCAAACACGATGCGGCGGCGCGCGTCGGACTCAAGGCGGATTTTCTTGCGGAAGCGCTGCGAGGTCTGTGAGCGATCGCCGAAATTCTCGTGGCGCGTTCCGTGCAGTGTGTGAGAGTGATACTGGTCGTTGATGAAGAACAGATTGTAGCGCGGGTCGGTAGAAACCGAGTTGGCGTTGTTCCAGAGAAGCTCGTCGGCGGCCCCCTCCGGCAGATTGAAGTCGTCGAAATAGGTGAGGCTTTTGCGCAGCGCGGCGACGCGCGCATTATCGCCGCCTTTGAAGCTGAGTTCTGCCGCCAAACTGCTGATTCTGCCACGCGCACTCAGGCGCTGCACGCGCACCCGGTAGTCCCGGTCGTTATCCAACGGCTGCAACTGCACACGACGATTCCCGGTAACAATCCAGCGCGCGCCGAGCGGCAGGTCGACCAGCGCCAGCGGGGTGGTGGACAGCTTTACTGGTGTTGCGGCCAAAGTAGGAGCGCTCAGGCACAGACCCTCACTCGCGAACCGGGACCCATTGGCGGGATCTGACTGGGCCGTCGTCTGTGGCCACCATGTCACCAGGAAGCCCGCGTCGTCGTCGGGCGAGCCCGACATGGTCCAATACTGACCGAAGGGCTTTCTGGCATTGTAGTCCATTTCGAGGGTAGCCACTCGATCGTCCCGCGATATGCGCACGATCGGTGCGCGCCCCAGCGCTGGCGGCTGCGATTGGGCCAGGCCACCGCGCGAGACCGCGGGAGACTGCGCACTGGCTGGTGACATTAGTCCACCTTCCAACCCGCCTGCATATGTCCCAACATAGAAAATAGCCCCCGCGCTTGCAGTCAGGAGCAACAGAAGCGGACGAAGCTTCGGCTTCCAGAAGTTCGCGCTCGATAAGCCATGCCCACCAAGGGAGTGAGCCGTTGGCTCGCCCTGTGCCTGCTTCCCTATGAGCGACATGATCTGCATTTTCGCAAACCGCTTGCGCTGCATTCCCGGCTCCTTCTCCATGGGCCAACTCCACTTTTCGAACTATATCGCGGGACCGCATCGCTCGGAAACCCCGTAGCCGCCAAGTAACCGGTGCGACGTTTTTTTGCCTAAATATCTGATATGATTGGTTATTTTTGTGCGAGCTACATTTGCGATTATGCCCAAAGTTCGAAAGGAACGGCTGAGCGACGCGGAGGTCCGATTGTATTGGACGCGTAAAGGTTAACCCACTCCGCGCAAACCTTTATCCCGCGTCAACGCAAAGATCGGAGCTGTGGTCAATGCTTCCCGGCAGTTGGCTAGGAACGAACGATTACAGCGGTTTGTTGCACCTTCAGCTGGCGTCGTATGGGTGACGCCATCGTCTGAAGAGCTGTGGCTCGGTCACCAGACCGAGCGTTCAGTTCAACGCGAGAACGCCTAGAGTCGTGAGCGAAGGTAGCTCTGCTCGCATCTCGACGAGCCCCAGGTCCATTAGCGTCTTTAGATCGTTGTCGCTGACAGGCGAGAGCTTGGTCCGCCTGCTTCTGATGTCGCGCATAACCCATCGGAGGCGGATCGCAGTGTCGAGGTCCAGTTCGGCCAGCGGCGACCTTGCCTGCGCGCGCATATCCGCACTTTCCGTTTCCGCCGCCAGGGCAACTGCAACGAATTTTGTCGTCGATTCCACAGGATCGGGCTGACTCGCGATGGATGCAGGTGAAGGATCACTCTCTACGGTACGGGGCTGCGGGTGGAACATGGTCGAAAGCAGCGATGGGACTTCACTCGACATCGGCTCTTCTTCCCGTGGTTCGGCGTCGGTGATCACCGGCGGCCGCGCGTTGTCCAACTTGCCGGCGAGGGCAGGGGTCGATGGCTCCGTCTGGAGGTCGGCAGAAGGTGATTTCGTGTCTATCGAAGTTGGGGCACGTCGTTCTGCCAGCAGCGACGTGGCCCGTTGAGGCCGCGCAATTTCGGTGTTGGCCGGAGCGGCGACTGCAACGATTTCTGCTGCCGGCTTCGTATCGTCTGGTTGACCGGAGGATGTTGGAAGCGATGTCTCCTTGTCCCGGCTGCGAGGAAGAGCTTCCACCTTGATCGAGATCGGGCGAGGTTCCGTCAGGGACGGCCTTCCCTGCCGCGCCTGCCCGCTCACCGCGTCGGCCGGAGCGGTTGTCGGCGGCGGTTCCGGGTTGTCTGGCCGATCGGCTTTCGCCGCAGGCTCTCCAGTTTTTCGCCGACCGGCGACAACTGGATTCAGGGGCTCTCGGAGCATGGGAGGCGACGGTTCGATAGCGGGTACAATCGGAGCAACGGCTTCGACCGGCAATGGGCTTGCGTACTGTGCGTGTATACTTTCCACATAGGCTGCAGGAGCGACTGCAATGGCACTTGCCGCGGATTCCACATTGCCAGCCCGATCAGGTCGCGTCAGTGGCAATGGATCGTTCTCGATGTCAGACGGCGGCGGTTCTGATTTGGGCGAGAAGATGTGATGTAGTTTCGTCAGCAAGGACCTTGCCCGCTGCGTCCGTGCGCCGTCCACGTTGGTTGACGAGGTAACCGCAAAGGCTGGCGCCACCGGCTCCCCGTTGTCGGGTTGAGCAGGCAGAGGCTTGGACGAAGACGCCGTATCGAAGCTGGTGGGCGACGTTTGCGGATCAATCGGAACCGGGCGCGGTTCGTTCAATACCTCTGCAAGCACCCGATCATCGAAGCCGGGCGGTGATGGTTTGGTATTGGCTGAAACCGGGAGTGGTTCGCTGAATAGTTTCGCAAGAGCTACGTCATCGAAGATGGAGGAAGACGGCTCTGCACTGGTCGAAATCGGGTGATGCTCGTTGAATAGCTCCGACAGAGCTTCGCGATCCGAGGCAAGTTGCGAAGGCTCTTTGTCCCTCGATATGCGGCGAGGATCGCTGAATATCTCGGAAAGAGCTTCATGACCGGCGTCGAGGCGCGAAGGATCTGTCTCGCTCAAAACCTGGCGAGGCTCTTTGAAAAGTCCGGAAAGAGCTTCGCGATCGAACGTGTGGTGCGACGCTTCTGTATGAGGCGAGATCAGGGGAGACTCGGTAAATGCGCCCGCAAGGTCTTCGTGCAAGGCCTGAAGTTTATCCGCAGTCATTATTTGCCCTTGAAGCCCGACTGTTCAAGCTGGCGATTTGTCCTGCAACGCATCCAGGCTGGTGACCAAGGGGGAGAGCGGGACCTCAATGAGTTGTGACGCCGAGGATCGGTTCGTGCCGGACATGGGTGATCTGGATCCGACGGCCCGGACCGAACACAACAAACTCCCTGGATGCAGTGTTGAAAGCGTTGCTCTAATTTGTCAGCTGGTTCCCGGCGCTTAAATTGATGGTGGTCGCAGAAAAGGTTTCTCTTGCTGAAGTGCGGCATTGACCCACGAAGGTCAAGCTCTGATTTCTACTCTCTGATCAATTCAAGGTGCGCCCGGCTACTTCAAAGCCAAATCTTCATGATCGCGTTGGGCAGTACCTTATTTCCACAATCGAACTGCCAGATATAAAATGACATGTCGGAATCGGAATAGGATATGCCGACCGGCACGAATGGCAGCGGTGGGCCAAACGGCTGCCAGTTCACGCCGTGATCCGAAGAGATCATCACGTGTTGGCGACTGAGGCTGACAATACGGCCGTCGGGTAGCTCGATTGGATGCACATTCGTAAGAGTGCCGCTCGGCACGGTTTGACTCCACGTCCAATTCGAGTCCTGACCCGTTCCTCGCATCATGGCGCCATCTGCACTCGGCCAGTAAATGGACCCATCGCTTGCAACAAGAGGCTGCGCGCCGCCGCCTTGGGTCGAAACGGAGCTCCAGGTGCCTCCTGAATCGTTGCTTTGAAAGATGCCGCCTGTTCCACCGCCCCAACTGGAGAAGCAGCCGGTGAAAAATGTCCTGGAGTTGATCACCAACGGATAACTGGAGAAGGCTGTGCCTGCCGGAAGATTGACTCCCACATTCGTCCACGAGTTGCCGCCGTCCTGAGAGCGATAAACCGTCTGTCTTTGTTCGTGCCCTCCGGCGAGGAGGGTCCGGCGATTGGGATCTGTGAAATCAACGCTGACCGTATCGTTGTGACCGATAGAGCCGAGTGCTCGAAACACACTGCCGTTGTTGTCGGTTCGGTAGATGCCATTGCCATGGTATATGCCCGACTGCCAGAATACATCGGGATGGGCTGGATCGTAGACGATCGACCCTGGTCGATTGGCAATTCTGGCGGAGCCGCCGCCCGACCCAAGCGGATGCCAGTTCGTTCCTCCGTCCGTGCTTCCCCAAAGACCCCGTTGCGCGATGCCCGCGATCACCAGGTCTTCGTTCGGTTTCGCTGACACATAAGACATGTTGCCACACTCGGAGGTCATTCCGGCGAGATTGGAAGTGACGTTCACCCAACTCCCCGGGGAAGGAGAAAGCCGAGTAGGATTTGCGACGGGGCCAGGACTTGGGCTTGGACGACCTGAGTTTGCATCGGGCGTCGCTGCTGAGG
>DAIMKE010000146.1:0-9561 GCA_036721875.1 Bradyrhizobium sp.
TTTCGATATAGGGCCGCCACGCGGCGGCGGCTTCCTCGGAGGACGGCGGCTTCGGCCGCAGGTGAAAATCATGGCCGAGCAGGCACATTGCGAGCCCGCCGAGCTTCACCACGACGTTTTCGCATTTGGCGATTTGCTGGATCGAGGCCTTCCATTCCGGGAAGACTTCCTCGCGCCGGCCGGCAAAGCGGCCGACGCCGACCGGGCCGCCGCAATGATCGAGAACAATCCTCGTCCCGGGAAACGTCCGCGCGAGATCGGTGAGTTCGCTGATCTGCGGATGGAACAGCCAGGCGTCGAAGCTCAGGCTGAGCGGCGCGAGACATGCAAATCCCTTGCGGAAGGTGCTGTCGAGCAGCAGACCTTTCGGCCGCGATGCGTACATGCCGGCGACGTCAGGATCGGCATCCCAGGCTGAAGAATGGCGAATGCCGCGGAAGCGCCCGTTGCCGGCGGCAATCTCCGCCTCCAGCACCGCTTTCGCGCCGTCACCGAGCAGCAGGTTGACGTGGCTGACGATGCCGGCGCACATCGCGCCCTTGCCGTAGGCGCCGCTGGCCGACATCGCTGCGACGCCGTTGGCGAACTCGACTTCGCCGACGGGACGGAACGCCTCGGGTCCGTTGGCGCGGTACATCGAGCGGCAGTCAACATAGACGGTCGCGACGATGTTGTGGCCGGACGCCATGTCGGCCGCCATCTCCTCGATCATGTAGCGCAGCCCGCCGCGTTCCCAGAGATGATGATGCGGATCGACGATCGGTCGCGCCGGATCGATGATCTCCTCGGTGTATTGCGCCAGCCAGTCTTCGCGCGGGTTGGCAAAAAGCCCGCTGCTGGTGAACGGCACAGTGCTGACAGCCATGGATTTCGCTCCCTTGATTGTTGTTGTTGTTCGTTTTGTTTCCCGTCATTGCGAGCGCAGCGAAGCAATCCATCTCCCGGCTCGTGGCGCTATGGATTGCTTCGCTGCGCTCGCAATGACGGCAGCAGGCAGTTGTATCCCTATTCACACCCCATCGAGAATAATGACCGTCGGCGTGCCCGGCAGCGTTTCCCGCGAAATCTTCAGGGTGCGCTCGCTCCGCTGGTCGATGGCGAACTGCTGGCCGATTAGGCGCATGAACTCGTCGAGCGGGGTGGCAAAACGGTGCATCGGCAGCACCACGGAGGCGCGTAGCCGCTTGGTGATTTCGGAGACGCCGTCGAGCGGCATCGTATAAGTGCCGTCGATCGGCACCATCACGATGTCGAGCCGGCCGATCGCCGCGAAATGGGTGTCGTCGAGCTTGTGGTGGAGATGGCCGAGGTGGCCGATGCAGAGGCCGGCGACCTCGAAAATGAAGATCGAGTTACCGTCCCTGATCATTGCTCCGCCGCCTTCATCGCCATAGTAGCGGCGGATGTCGGTAGTCACGTTGCGGATGTAGACGTCGCCGACGCGCTTCGAAACCAGCGCCGGCTGCCCGTTTTCGCCCCAGCCGTGCAGAACATGCGTGATCTTGGGATCGGGAAACAGCGTGTAGTGGGTCGAGTGCGCCCGGTTCATGGTGACGACGTCGGGCAGCCGCCCGGTCCGGTAGACGCCGTTGAAATCGGTCCCGATCCGCACGCCTTCCGGTGTGTCGAGGTAATAGGTGGAATGCCCGACATAGGTGATCGCGACTTCCTGCGGCTTGGCGGCGACACGTTGCAGGCTGACCGGTATCGCGCGCGGCGGCGCGTTGGCCATCGCGAGGCACTCGCTGCGGAGTGGCTGCTGGGCGGCCGCAGGCAACACCAGCGAACCGAGGAAGGTGAGGGCAACAGCAAGGGATCGCAACATGGCATGACCCATCCACGGCAACGGCCGCAGGCTGTACTGTATCGCCGAATTCTCGGGCCGTCATGATGACATTCGCGCACAGCCGCACGCCTGAATTGCTTCATCTGCGGGCAGTCGTGCCATACTGTGAAATTCCAACAGGAGCATGACATGGCCGAAGCCGCCGCGTCCCGTGCGCCATCATCGAAGCGGCTGGAGCCGTTGCGGCAGGTCGACGCCGGCGTTCTCAACATTGCCTATTGCGAGGCAGGACCCGCCGACGGCACGCCCGTGCTGCTGATGCACGGCTTCCCGTACGACATTCATTCCTATGTCGACGTCGCCCCGCAACTGGCTGCGCAGGGTTGCCGCGTCATCGTCCCCTTTCTGCGCGGCTACGGCCCGACGCGGTTTCGCGATTCTGCTACGCCACGCTCGGGCGAGCAGGCGGCTATCGGCGCAGACATGATGGCGCTCATGGACGCGCTTGGCATCGAGCGAGCGGTGTTCGCGGGTTACGATTGGGGCGGCCGCGCGGCCTGCGTGGGCGCAGCGTTGTGGCCGGAGCGCTGCATCGGGCTCATCAGCGTCAATTCCTATCTGATCCAGGATATTGCAAATGCCATGCTGCCGCAGCAGCCGGAGCGCGAACTGGCGATGTGGTACCAGTATTACTTTCAGCTCGAGCGCGGCCGCGCCGGCCTTGCCGCCAACCGGCAGGAGATCGCGAAAATATTGTGGGCGCAATGGTCGCCGAACTGGCAGTTCGACGATGCCTGTTTCGCGCGCACGGCGGCGGCGTTCGACAACCCCGACTATGTCGATGTGGTGATCCACAGCTATCGCCATCGCTTCGGCCTCGCCGAGGGCGATCCGCAATATGCCGACATCCAGCGCCGGCTGACGGCGCTGCCCGTCATCACGGTGCCGACGATCACGATGGACGGTGCGGGCGACGGGGTGATAGCCGCGACCGACGGCACGGCCAGCGCGCCAAAATTTGCCGCCCGTCGCGGCCATCGCGTGATACCGATCGCCGGCCATAACCTTCCGCAGGAAGAGCCGGAAGCGTTCGTCACCGCGGTCATGGAGTTGATCAAGGCGTAGGTCGACTTTGCCGCATGGCAAGGCGGTCCGAAAATCGCATCGGATAGAACTCCATGGTGAAGGGTCACATAGCGCTTGCGATCCTGCTTGCGTCCAACATTCTCATCGCAAAGGCTTCGGCCGAAGAATTTCCCAGCCGCCCGATTGCCTGGGTGGTGCCGTTCGCGCCGGGCGGCATCACCGACACGACGTCGCGTATCGTCGCCGGGGAAATGTCGAAGAGCATGCCGCGCTGACGTCGGAGCGCGAGCGCACGCATTTCGAGAAATTCGGCACCCTGCCCGATGATGCAGCAAAAGGCGGAATTGATCCCGTTCATCGAAAAGGAGATCACGCGCTGGCGCGACGTTATCGAGCGGGCGGGGCTGGAGAAGCAGTAGCGGCCTGCTGGTTGTACTAAGGCAACAGCCGAGCCGACTGACCTTGTGCATCCATCAACTCGACAGCTCGCTTATCGAAGGAAACGAAGGTGTCTGCGCCGAGCCAGCTTCCCTCGTAGGCGATCACGCCATCGGCGAAATCGCCGCCCGCGTCCAGAATAGTCAGCCCTGCTTCTGCTGCCGGACGGTTCACTTCGACATTTTCGCCATTTATCAGGTGCCGGATTGCGGTGGCAATGTCCTTTGATGGAACTTTATAGCCCTGTGAAAGGACCCAAACCAACTCGCAAAGTGCTGGGACGGAAATCGCAACCAGTTCAGCGCGCTTCAAGGCCGATTGCGCTGCTTTGCTCTGCGATTCATGGTCTTCAGTGATGGCTCGAACCAACACGTTGGTGTCGGCGGTGATTTTCATCGCTTGCCGGCCCACCCTCGCGCGGCGATCTTGTTCATTTCCTCGATCGTCAGCGATGGCCCACCTTTTCTCTTCAGGAGGCCGAATACATCGGAAATCTTGCCGGTTGGCCGGGCGGCCTTCACTTCTATCCTGCCGTCGGGGAGTTTGTTCACGGTAATTTTCTCGCCAGGATGCACGCCCAGATGTTCAAGCAGGTCCCTGCGCAGGGTGACCTGACCCTTGGCGGTGACGGTGAGTGTGCTCATGGCGGACCTCAAGCTTCCTAACTGGAGAATGTAAGGCAAAACCGCCTTACATTCAAGGACCCCCCGCGGGTATCACTGTCTTTGAGAACTGGGGGCCGCTCACCCTCTCCGCGGGCTCATCTTCCAGCGTAGACGCGTGGATGTTGCCAGCGTGCAGCCGTCAGGCCGTCGCCAGCCGGTCGAGCAGGGCCAGCATGACCGGCGCGTCGGGCATCGGCAGCACCGCATCGATCCGCTCCACGAGGCGCGATTGCAGCAGCGGGTTGCGCGCCTTTCCGACCGTGCCCAGCGGTCCGCGAAATCCGTGCTCCTCCCAGGCGAGTTCGAGCAGGCTCTCGTTGACGAGGGCGTCGATCAGTTCGTCGGCGGCGCGGTCGATGCTGATGAGGGGGTGTGCGGAGAAAACCGTCGGCCGCGGATAGAGGATCACCGGCTTGGAGGGCGCGCTGGCCTCGACCCGCTTCCAGCGGTCGGCGTCCTGCAGCACCCACTCGATCAACTGGTTTTCATAGCCGACGATCAGCGGCTGGGCGCCGGCGCCGCCGGCTACGTAGTCGTCGAACAGCTTGCCCGAGGAAGGCGGCTTGTAACCCATGCGTCGGAACACGGTGGCAACGTCGCCATCGATGCGGCCGAGCGAATCGAGCGCGATCACGTCGCCGCTGAGCAGGCTGGCCGCAAGGCCCGCAAACATGAAGCCCGAATTGGACTTGTTGGGATCGGTCGAAACAATGCGCGCACGGCCGAACAGGCCGCTTACGCCGCAGGCCTCCCAGGTTTCGCCGGCGATAATGGCCTTGAGTACCTTGAGCAGATCGACCGTGTAGCGTGGCCCGCCGGCGGGCTCCGCAAAGCCGCCTTTCACCAGGCCGTCGGCGATACGGTCCCACGAATAGAGCACGATCGGCGAATTGAAGATCACCTGGTCGCGCGAAATCTTGACGCCCGAGTTGCGCGCGACTTCCACAAGCACAGACGATGAGGGCCACAGAAACTGCGGCTTCTGGTCGAGCAGCGTGCGTTCGCGCACCATCTCGACCGATCCGGCCCGCCTCGCATCGAGAATCAGTCCGAACCGCCGCTCGAGCAGGCTGCGGACGCGGGCATTGGCGAGAAGGCCTTCCTTTTCGCCGCCGGCGAAACCGAACAGCCGCTTCGGCTCGCCGAACCGGCCCGCGATTTCTGGATGTTGACGCAGATAGACATAGCCGCCGGTGCCGGCGGCGCTTGCCGCGAGCAATCCGATTCCGAAGGCCCGGCGCGAAATGGCCATCAGGCTCTCCTCTTGCCAGGGGCGGGGGAAACGGGAAACTGCGGCGGCGGTCCGAGATCCTCGTCCAGCGAACTCTTCAGCAATTTGAGCTCGATGTCGAGGTTGCCGAGATCGGCTTCCTGCAGGCTGGCCGCATAATGCGTGAAAGCCGTATCGAGCCGGTCGATCAGATCGCTTGTCGCGGCGATGCGCGCTGTGTCGCGCGTGCTGCCCTTTTCCAGCAAGGCATAAGCCTCTGCGAGATCGGCCGCGCGCGGCAAATAATAGGTCAGAAATCGCCGCACGCGGTCGACGCGCAGGGGGTCCTCTTCGACGGCTGCGAATATCTCGCGGGAAATGCGCGCCAGATGACGGACGCGTTCGGCGACCTTGGGCGTGCCGATCGAACTCACGGCGACTTCAAGGCGGACCGCAAGCGGCTCGGCATCGGTCAGCAGGCTGCGCGCGAACTCGATCTTGCCCCGCGCCACTCCGCTGGCGTCCAGCCCCTCGAACAGCTTGCGCGGCGAGAGCAGGACCAGTAGCCCGCCGCCTGCCGCCGCACTGATAATGCCCGCGATCCAGAACGGCATGCCGACGCCAATCGCCAGCAGCGGCAACAGGATGGCGGCCGCGGCGCCGCCCGCGATCCAGTTCATTCCTGCCAGTGCCGGCGGCATTCAGTTGTACCCTCGCACCGAGCGGAAGGCCTGGGTGAGGCTCCTGGTGCCGTCGAACACCCTTCCACCGGTCAGGGTGGCGAGGTTGTCGAGTTGGCTGCGGTCGGCGTCGTCACCGAACGTGACGCCGAACACCGGCACGCGCCGTCCGTCGGCGCGCCACGCGGCCTCGAAAGTCGAGGTGGCGCCCTGGCTCTTTCCGTCGGTCATGATGACGATGGCCGGCAGGTGCTGGCCGGCATCGAGAAGCGGCTTCATCGCGGCAAGCGCGCGTGCGCCGCAGGTGTAGAAATCGGTGCCGCCATCCGCGCGCAACTGCAGCGTTCGTGCGAGCAGAGTGGCTTGCGCGGCCTCGTCGCCATTGGCCGTCTCGGTCCAGAGCACGCGCTCGCTGAACGGCAGCACGATGATGCGGTCTTCGTTCGACCATTGCACCAGCACTTCGCGGGTGCGTGCCGGCGTCAGCAGGAATCGCATCGCCTCGAGCAATTGCGTTTCGCCATGCCCCTTCATGCTCCCGGACACGTCGATACACAACGCGGTCAGCGAAGGCCGCCGCAGCGCTTCCTGGTAGAGCGACAGCGCCTTTTGAATGACGGCTGGCTCCGGCGGCCGGACAACCGTAAGCGCGCGGCTCGGGTCGAGGTTGGTGGCCGCATCGGCCTTGATCGGGGCAGCGCGGCCAAGCTCGACCCGCCGCGCGGTCGCCGCGATCCGCGCCTGGGTTTCGCCCTTGAGCAGAAAGGCCTGCAGGTCGGCAAAGAAGCTCTCTACTTCCTTGCCGCGCCCGCGATCGACAAAGCCGAGCGGCGAGTCGCCCACCGATACGCCGTCCTCGGGATAGATCGCGTAGAGCGGCTCCTTCCTGTCGGCGATCAGCTTGTCATTGGTCTCTTTGATGACGGCTTCATAGTTCCACATCGCCTCGTAGTGCGCGCCGGTCCGCTCGCCTTCGCGATAGAGATCGGCGAGCCATCCGCTCGATCCTGAGGAGCGCTCGACGCCGCGCAACAGGCCGCGCACGGTGGCGAGCACCTCGGGCTTGTCGAGATCGCCGGATTCGATCAGATCAGGCTTGCCGATCCCGGCCGCCAGCATGGCGAGATAGGCCGAGGCGCCGGAATTCGACTGCGTCGCCGACGTCATGAGGAACTTCAGCCGGCCGCCCTCGACCGCGGCGAGGATATCCTTTGTCGTCACCTTGGCGCCGATCCAGCCCAGCTCCTGCGCCTTGGACCGCTTGACGCCGAGGATGACCGGCATTTGCGCAATCGACTTGACCGATTTGACGCGTCTGGCGGTATCGAACATGTCGATCCAGATCGACGCCGCGGGCCACACTGCATCGGCCTCGGGGTCGTTACCGGCTTTGAGCGCCAGTGCGATATCCAGCGAGCCCTGGTATTTCACGCTGCAGTCGGCGCGGCGCGACTGGCAGAACTCCCGCACCATCGGCTCGAGGACGTCGTTCTCCGAGCCGGACAGAATGGTGAACTGCGGGCCCGGCGCCGAGCAGGCGCCAAGCGCCAGTGCGAGCAACAGGCCGCCAGCGAGCCGTAGCGCAGCGATGTTCATGCGGGCGACTTGGACAGCGCTGTTTTCAGCTGGTCGGTCAATTGCGCCATCCGCTGCTCGATCTCGGCGCGCTTCTTGCGGCCCTCCTGCTGGACGTTGAGGACGCCCGCAATGGTATCGACCAGGTCGGTGTTGGTCTTTTCCAGTGTGTCGATGTCGATGATGCCGCGCTGCGATTGCTTCTCGATCTCGATCGCCTGGGTCTTCATCATCTCAGACGCCTGCCTCATCATTTCGTTGGTGGCGTCGGTGACGGTCTTCTGCAGGTCGAGCGCGGATTTCTGCCGGCTGAGGCCAAGCAGCAGAATCATCTTCTGCTTCCAGACCGGGATGGTGAGCTCGGTCGTCGCCTGCAGGTTCTCGATCAGGGTTTCGTCGCCGGACTGGACGATGCGGATCTGCGGCAGTTGCTGGATGCCGATCTGGCGTGCCTGCTGTAGATAGAAGATGCGCTTTTCGAGTCGGTCAAGCGCCTGGGCGGCGTCCTGATAGGTTTGCGCCGCCAGCATCGCGTCGCTACCCTGGCCAGCCGCTTTCGCGGCCTGCTCGAGTTCGACCAGCTTGTGCCGGCGAAAATCCTCGGCGAATTCCTTGCCAGCCGCGATATGCGAATCGAGCTCGCCGAGCGAAGCCTTGGTCTGCTCGTGCAATTCGTCCAGCACGGCGATGTCGCGCCGCAACGTCTCCTTGTTGCGGTCGAGTTCGATGCAGACGCGGTCGACCTGCGAGGACACGTCGCCGAATTGTTCGGAGAAGCGGCGCAGGCGCGATTCCATCGAGGAGAACAGACGGGAGAAGAAGCCGCTGTCCTTCAGCGAGGCGGGATCAAGGCCGCGCGCCTTGGCCAGGATGTCGGACAGCAATTTGCCGGTATTGCCAAGCTCCCGATTCTGGGTCTGGGCCAGGATCCGGTCGGCGAATTCGACCACCGAACGCTGAGCACGATCGCCGAAGGTGACGATGCGCGACCGGTCGGAGATGTCGATCTCCGACTTGATTCGCGTGACCGCGGTGGCGTCCACCATGACCGCCGGGACATTGATGGTTTCGCTCATCGCGCGTTCTCTCCTCAAGGGTTCATCCCCGCGGGGCAACATGGTGTCGCGGGGAAGGTCTGGCAAGATAGCCGTCGTGCGCGAACAAATCGATGACGCCCGGGGCGCTTTGCCCCCGATTCAGGTCGCTCGAAATCCATTTTCAGTTCAGCGTGACCAAAGCGCTGCACCGCTTCGACGTTGCTGTCACTGAACTGTCATCTATTCGTCATGTTCGCTGCGGACTGATCTTCCACGTCGCGGCGAGGATCGTCGCGGTGATTGCCCCGCTGATGACAGCAGCCACCGGTATGGTCACGGCGAGCGCCGCGGTTGCGGCCCAGCCGATCGAGCAGAATGCTTCGGCAAATGTCGCCAGCCGCGACGAGGTCTGGCGGCGGCGAAACTGGCTGCGCTTGGCCTGGACGCGAAACCAGAGCTGGATCGCAGCGGCTGAGACGGTTGCGACGATGACGCCGAGCGCTGTGACCGCCGCCTGCGTGATCGAGGCAAAGGCCAGCGCGGCGATCAACGGTGCGAACACCGCGGCGATCACGATCAGCACGACCTCGACCTTGGCGCGCGTGACGCGCGACGGCGGCAGCGGCGCGGTCGCGACCAGGTCGGCGGCGTCCTCGCCCGATATCGTCAGCCAGGCGAGACCGCCGGCGAGTTGGCCGGCCGCCATCACGATCACGGGCGTGATCAGTACGATCGCGTCTGAGCTCTCCGAGAAACTTCGCCACAGCATCAGGGCTGGCGGCACAAGATAGAGCAGCTGCATCAGGCTCTGTGACACCAACCACGGGTCGCGCCGCAGCAGCAGCAATTCCTTGGCACGTAGTGTCTGCTGCCGCGACCCGCCGCGAAACGCGGTCGCTTTTGAACCGGGCCGGGTAGGCCGTGCGGTCGCGGCAACGCTGACGACGGTGCCGGCAAATCGCGGCGAGAAGATCGCCATCACGGCGCCGAGCAACACGAGTCCGCCGGCAACCAGCAACGAGAGCACCGTGCCGTCGCCGATCGCGGCGCGGTGCTCTCGTTGCTGGTTGCCGGCGGACTCGTG
>DAIMKE010000147.1:0-9516 GCA_036721875.1 Bradyrhizobium sp.
CAGCGAATAGCTGTTGATCTCGCCGATCTTGATCTCGCTTTGCGCCGTGGCGTTCCCCGCCATGCCTACCACCGCGACCGCCAATCCTGCTCCCAGCAGATGTCTACGTTGCATCCCTACCTCCAATGTTGACGCAATTATCTCAAACCGTCTTCGCCTTTGACTTCCGAAACCGTCAGCCCGCCGACGCGCGGCAATGGCCTTCCACTGTCGGTGACCGCAACCGCCACCATGATCTCGTTGGCACGCGGCGCATCGTTGATCTGCACTTCCATGCCATCGAAATGGCTGCGCACGAACGCCGCGTCCTTGTGGCCGAGCGGAATATCCAGCGTGGTCCCCGGGCCGCTGCGCTTCTTCGATGACGGGATCAGCGCCGCGCCCTTGCCCAGGACTTTCCGCACCGGCGCACCCATCTTCGGATGCAAGATCGCTGCCGCGTGTTCGAGTTCGCCATTTTCGCCGACGGCGGCAGCCTTGCCGTAGCTATGCGCCCTGGCGCCGTCGATGCCGAGCGCAGCAACGGCCTTTTTCGACAGTAGTTCACCGAGTTCCTCGCCGATCGCGATCAGCGGCGACAGATCTTCGACATAACGACCGGCAAACGGATTTTCGATCACGGCAATCGCCGCCGCGCGCCGGGTCGGCGGGGCGACCTTCTGCCCCATTTCCAGATGGGTCTCCTCGACTACCGTGACGATCTTTCGAATGACCGCGCTCATTCTATCTGCCTCGCTCTCGATCAAACATGCATCGCTCCTCCTGCCGCGCTTCCATGAAGCGGCGGCAACGCCTTTGTCGCGATCTCTTTTGCGCCCACCACGACCGTCTCGCCCAGTAGACGCAAGGCCGCACCTTCGATCAATCCCGCCGCGAGCAATTGCCGCGCCCGGATGGCCCCTGCCCTCAGTGCGTCGTCAACCTCGTCTTCCCTGAGCTTGCCGACGTCGCGGGTGACGAGGCGCGCGCCGAGGTCGCTGTCGGGCTGCAGATCATTGGCCGGACAGCGGACAATGGCAGGATGACCGGGCAAGTCGACGGCATTGGCAACGATGGTGGCGGCGGCATCGGCCTGCGACGCCGTCCGCGCCAGCACGGTGACCGCATCGGCAACGCCGAGCGAAAAACTGCGGCCGTGACGTCCACTAGTCGCGATGCCCCGCGCCGGATCATCGGCATCGATGTCAATCGTTCGCATCAGGCCGTGCCGGTCCGGCCGGTCCATCAGCCCCACGGTAAATCTTTCTTCGTCCGTCAGATGCAGCGCGATGTCGCCGCCATTGTTGACGTAGGCCCGCTGCAGCCGCGCCGCGTCCAGCATCGCGCCGAGGATCTCCTCCGCGACGCTTCCCGCCACTGCCGCCATCGGCGTGATGAATTGCTTCGCTGCAAACGGCGCCACCGCCGCGTGCATCCGTCGCGCGACGACGCCCTTCAACGTGCACCGAACCGGATCGGCTGGCTGACGCAGTTCAATCAGTTCCCCGCAGAGTTCATCGAGCAGGCCGGTAAATCGCCGCGCCGCAGCGTCATATGCGGCACGCACCTCCGCCTCGCCGCCACTCGCCTCAATGACCAGATCGATCGGACCGTCCTGCAAATGCAGCCGCTTGCCGTCAGGCAGAAGTGCGGCTTGCGGGAGCCGTCTCATGCGCGTCGTCCCGGAACATAAGGCATCGGGCGAACTTCCGTGTTGTCCCGCAGGGATGCCAGCGGACGCACGTGATCCATATGGCCGCCGAGCGCGGCATAATCGGAAAGCCGGAGCGTGAACTCGATCGGCGCCACCAGCGCTGGTGTCGGCACATAGCCGAACGCGCCGGCCGGCATCTGCGTGACGTCGACCATGAAGGTGATGCCGCCACCCGGCCAGACATAGACGGGCGCGCCGCCGCTGGTAACCCGCGTCAGCGCGTCCTTGACCGACCGCGTCAGCCGCACCGGATTGTCGGTGACACCGGCTCGCAACGATCCGCCTGCGCCGCCCATGAACAGCACCGTGCATAGCGCCGGCTCGCAATTCTCCTGGATACGCTCGACCGAAAACTGGAGATCGGGCGGCATCTGCTTTTCAATCGGTCGCAGCGCCGCGTCGAGTTCGTAGTAGGCCGCATGCTCTCCGGTGGTCGAGACCATCAGCATGGTCAGCCCCGGTCGCGCCTCCTTGGGATTGAACGGCCCCAGCACCGACAGCGGATCGGAAATATTGGTGCCGCCCCAGCCGGTTCCGGGATCGGCGACCTGGAAGTAACGGCCCGGCGTCGAACGCCGCCCCTTCATCTTGATCCCGGTATCGGGGATATCAAGCAGCTTGCCGGCCTGGTGCTCACTGAGGACGCCCGTGATGTGGTCGTCCACCACCACGACCTCATCGACCTTGCCATGCCACTGCTTGGCGAACATGCCGATGGTCGCCGACCCGCATCCCACCCGCATGCGCTCCTCGGCAACGCCGTTGACGATCGGCGGATAGCCGGCCTGCACTACGACCGTGGCGCCGCCATCGATCGTGAGCTCCACCGGCTTGCAGTTCGAGAGGTCCATCAGCGCGTCGCAGGTGACGCGGCCTTCCTTCTTGGATCCGCCGGTCAGATGATGCACGCCGCCGAGCGACAGCATTTGCGAGCCGTACTCGCTGGTCGTCACATGTCCGATCGCCTCGCCCTGCGCGCGGACGGTGGCCGTCTCCGGGCCGAGATAGCGGTCGGTGTCGATCTTCACCTTCACGCCGCAATAGCTGAAAATGCCTTCGGTCACGACCGTGACCATGTCGACGCCGTCGAGTTCCGACGACACGATGAAGGGCGCCGGCTTGTAGTCGGGATAGGTGGTGCCCGCGCCGATCGCGGTGACGAACACGTTCGGTTCGTGGACCAGCTTGCCGTCCCAGTCGCCGCCGGCCTGGAACGGCACCAGCCGTCCGCCATGCGATACCGTTCGCTCCAGCACGATATGCGGATCGACGCGCACCAGTTCGCCGTCGTGATTGGCATAGCGGTCGCATGCGCCTGCTGCGCCCGGCTTGATGTAGCACATCACCGGACAGGCATCGCAGCGGATCTTGTCGCCACCGGCGGCCGTCGCATCAGTCATGAACAAGCCTGCAGTCGAGAAGGCGTCGATCCGGGCCGCATCTTCGCAGCCCGATCATTTTGTTCGTACACGAACGATGTTGCGCGCGGACTTGAACGCTGTCAAGCGGGCCTCGAAGCCAAGCGCCTCGCCTGCCGCATAATAGCTCATTTGCCTCGCCGCCCTGTTCATTAAGCGGGCAACGCGCTGCAGCGCGGGACGCCGCGCTTGCACGTTTGTACACAAACGGTATCTTTCCAACGCCTCCAGCGCAGAATTTTGCAACGCAGCGAGGGCCAGAGGGAGCATGACGCAGAGCACGATGCACCTGACCGTCAACGGCAAAGCTTACGATGTCGACGCGGCTCCCGACACTGCATTGCTCTATGTACTCCGCAACGATCTCGCTTTGAACGGGCCGAAATACGGCTGCGGTCTTGGCGAATGCGGCGCATGCGCCGTGCTGATCGACGGCGTTTCCGCGCGCTCCTGCGCGATCCCGATCGAAGGCTGCATGGGGCGCGACATCGTGACGCTCGAAGGCCTGGGTACGCGCGAACATCCCGACCCCGTGCAGCAGGCCTTTATCCGCGAGCAGGGTGCGCAGTGCGGCTACTGCCTCAACGGCATGATCATCACCACGAAAGCGCTGTTGCTGCGCTCGCCGCATCCTTCGGAAGCCGAGGTGCTCGAAGCGCTGCGCCACCATCTGTGCCGCTGCGGCGCGCATGTCGAGATCAAGCGCGCGGCGATGCGCGCTGCCGGCCACGTCATCGAGGTGCAGGCGTGATGGCCGCACCTGACATGACCGATGACCGCAAACGTCTGCAGGGTACACTGTCCGTCGTCCGTCCCGCCTCACCCGTCGAGGCCGTCAAGTTCGAGACTTTTATCAAGATCACCGCCGACGGTTCGGTCACAGCCTATAACGGCCACGTCGATCTCGGCACCGGCATCCGCACTGCGCTGGGCCAGATCGTTGCCGAGGAACTCGACGTCTCCTTTGCGCGCGTCGTCATCGTACTGGGAGACACCGCGCTCGTCCCCAACCAGGGCGCAACGATCGCCAGCGAGACCATCCAGATCACGGCCGTGCCGCTGCGCAAGGCGGCGGCGCAGGCGCGGCAGTTCCTGGTCGCGCGCGCGGCAGAGCGGCTTGAGCATGCCGTCGAGGATCTCGCCATTGAGGACGGCCTGATCCGCGGCAAGGACAATCGCAGCGTCAGCTATGGCGAACTGATCGCGGGCGAAACCATCCAGCTTGAGCTGGCCGATGATGTTTCGCTGAAATCCGCCGATGCCTACACCATCGTCGGACGATCCGTTCCACGCGTCGATCTGCCGGCGAAGGCGACCGGTGAACTGGTCTACGTTCACGACATGCGCGTGCCCGGCATGCTGCACGGCCGCGTCGTCCGTCCACCCTATGCCGGCGTCGATGTCGGCGATTTCATCGGCAACAGCCTGATCGCGGTCGATGAGGCATCGGTGCGCGATATCCCCGGCCTCGTCGCGGTCGTCCGCATCGGCGACTTCGTCGGAGTCGTCGCCGAGCGCGAAGAAAACGCGATCAAGGCCGCGGCACAGCTAAAGGTCTCCTGGAAGCCGGTGCCGACACTGCCGGACCTGAAGGACATCGAGACCGCGCTGCGCGCCAATCCCTCCGTACCACGGACGCTGATCGACAAGGGCAACGTCGATGCCGCGATCGCCGGCGCCGCCAAGCCGATGCCGCGAACCTACATCTGGCCGTACCAGATGCACGCATCGATAGGTCCCTCCTGTGCAGTCGCAGACTATCAGGACGACAACACCAGGGTCTGGTCCGGTACGCAAAACCCGCATCACCTGCGCACCGAACTGGCCCGACTGATTCACCGGCGCGAAGCCGAGATCGAGGTGATCCGGCTGGAAGCGGCTGGCTGCTACGGCCGCAACTGCGCCGATGACGTTTCTGCCGACGCCGTACTGCTGTCCCGCGCGGTCGGCCGCCCCGTTCGCGTGCAGCTCACGCGCGAACAGGAACACGCGTGGGAACCCAAGGGCACCGCGCAGTTGATGGACGTCAATGGCGGATTGAACGCCGACGGCAGCGTCGCAGGATACGACTTCGCCACCCGCTATCCATCGAACGGCGCGCCGACGCTGGCACTGCTGCTCACCGGCGCCGTCCCGAACGCGCCGGCCATTTTCGAGATGGGCGACCGCACCGCGATCCCGCCTTACGACTACGACAATCTGCGCGTGACAGCGCATGACATGCCACCGATCGTGCGCGCCTCGTGGCTGCGCGGCGTCTCGGCGCTGCCCAATACCTTTGCGCACGAGTCCTTCATCGACGAATGCGCCAGCGAGGCCGGCGTCGACCCGATCGAGTATCGCCTGCGCTACCTGAAGGACCCGCGCGCGATCGATCTCGTGAACGCGGTAGCTGAGCGCGCTGGCTGGAAATCGCAGCCGGTGCGGCAAGAGAAGCTGGCCGAAGGCGATATCGTGCGCGGGCGCGGCTTTGCCTATGCGCTCTATGTCCACAGCAAGTTTCCGGGCTATGGCGCGGCGTGGTCGGCCTGGATCGCCGACGTCGCCGTCAACAAGGCCACCGGCGATGTCAGCGTCACCCGCGTGGTGGCAGGGCAGGACTCCGGCTTGATGATCAATCCGGACGGCGTCCGCCATCAGATCCACGGCAACGTGATCCAGTCGACCAGCCGGGCGCTGATGGAGGAAGTCTCGTTCGACCGCGCTTCCGTGACCGCGCGCGAATGGGGCGCCTACCCCATCATCAAATTCCCCGAGGTGCCCGACATCGACGTCCTGATGATGCCGCGGCGGGATCAGCCGCCGCTCGGCGTTGGCGAGTCCGCGTCCGTCCCCAGTGCCGCGGCCATTGCGAACGCGATCTATGACGCCACCGGCGTTCGCTTTCGCGAGTTGCCGTTCACGCCAGAACGTATTCTGCGGGGCTTGCACGGCGAGCAACAAGCGGCAACGGAGGCGCTGCCCGCGCCGTCGCAGCAACCCGCGATCCCCCCCTCGCGCATATGGCAAAGTCCGTTCGCCAGACGCACCGGCGTTTTCGCAACTGCCGCGGCGCTTTGCGCAGCCGTGGTCGGCATCGGCGCCGCCGTGCTGCCATGGCGCGCGATCGCGCCGATCGCACGACCCGATGCATCGGTCTATTCGCAGGCGACCATCGCCCGCGGCCAGCAACTCGCCGCACTCGCCGACTGCGCCGTGTGCCACACCTCGGTGAATGGTATCCTCAACGCCGGTGGCCGGCCGCTGCCGACGCCGTTCGGCACGATCTATTCGACCAACATCACGCCCGACGTCGAGACAGGCATCGGCGCGTGGTCGTATCCTGCCTTCGAACGCGCGATGCGCGAGGGCATTCATCGCGACGGCCGGCATCTCTACCCGGCGTTTCCCTACACGCACTTCGCCAGGACCACCGACGCCGACACGCAGGCGCTCTACGCTTATCTAATGACGCAGCCGCCGGTGCGTGCGGAGACGCCGAACAACGCGCTGGCATTCCCGTTCAACCTGCGCCCGCTGATGGCCGGATGGAACGCGCTGTTCCACAAGCCCGATGTGTTTCAACCCGATCCGACCAAATCCGAAATCTGGAATCGCGGCGCCTATCTGGTCGAAGGGCTCGGCCATTGCAGCGCCTGCCATTCGCCGCGCAACGCGCTCGGGGCGGAGATGGCAAACGCGCATCTCGCCGGCGGCTTTGCGGAGGGCTGGGAAGCCCCGGCGCTGACCTCGCTGTCGCGGGCGCCGATCCCCTGGAACGAGGACGAACTGTACGCGTATTTGCGGACCGGCGAATCCCGCTTCCATGGCGTGGCGGCCGGGCCAATGGCGCCGGTGGTGAAGGAACTCGCCGCCCTCCCCAATTCCGACATTCGCGCCATGGCGGTCTATCTCGCCTCGTTCAACGACAACGCCATCGACAAGCCGACACAGGAAGCGCTTGCCGGCAGACTCGAAGCCGCGACCGGCACGCGAACGTCCGCAGCATCCAGCGTCGGCGCCCGGCTCTATCAGGGTGCCTGCGCGGTCTGCCATGAGGTCGGCGGCGCACCGCTGTTCGGCAGCCGCCCTTCGCTGGCATTGAACACCAATTTGCACAGCACCGTGCCGGACAATCTGATCCAGGTGATCCTGCGCGGCATTGCCAAGCCGGCCGCCACCGACCTAGGCTATATGCCGGCCTTCGGGGACAGTCTGACCGACGGCCAGATCGCCGAACTGGCCGCCTATCTCAGGCGGCAGTTTGCGCCGGACAAGCCTGCCTGGACCGATATCCATGCCGTGGTTAACCGGATCCGGCAGGAATAGCGCGCTGAGCTGCCATGCCGCCGCCAAAACCCACTGGTTGGGCGGCCCCCGGCACGGTAGAGTTCCGCCATGGCAGTGACCGATATTGCATCCCGGACCTATAACCATGGCTGGCGGCTCGATCCGATCGTGCGCAGCCTGCTCGATACCGACTTTTACAAGCTTCTGATGCTGCAGATGATCCGCGAGTTCTACCCGGATCAGCGCGTCACCTTTTCGGTGATCAATCGCACCAGGCACGTCCGGCTTGGCGAGATCATCGACGAGGGGGAACTGCGCGCCCAGCTCGACCATGCACGCACCATCCGCTTCACCAAGAAGGAACTGATCTGGCTTGCCGGTAATACGTTCTACGGCAAGACGCAGATGTTCTCGCCGGACTTCATCCACTGGCTCTCCAGCTTCCGCCTGCCCGAATACGAACTGCACAAGGTCGACGGCCAGTACGAGTTGCACTTCCACGGGCCGTGGACCCACACCACGATGTGGGAAATCCCGGCGCTCGCGATCATGAACGAACTGCGCTCGCGCCAGGCGACCAAGGGACAGGGCCGCTTCGTGCTCGACGTGCTCTATGCGCGCGCCAAGGCCAAGCTGTGGTCCAAGGTCGAGCGGCTGCGCAAGCTCGAAGGCTTGCGGCTGTCGGATTTCGGCACCCGCCGCCGCCACGGCCATCTGTGGCAGCGCTGGTGCGTCGAGGCCGTGAAGGAAGGCCTCGGCCCCTCCTTCACCGGCACCTCCAACGTGCTGCTGGCGATGGACAATGATCTCGAAGCGATCGGCACCAACGCCCATGAGCTGCCGATGGTCGCTGCGGCACTGGCCAATTCCGACGAGGAGTTGCGATGGGCGCCCTACCGCATCCTCGATCAATGGCGCCATACCTATGGTGGCAACCTCTTGATCGCCTTGCCCGACGCTTTCGGTACCAAGCCGTTCCTGCGCGACGCACCGGACTGGGTCGCCGACTGGACCGGCTTCCGCCCCGACAGCGCGCCGCCGATCACGGCCGGCGAGGACATCATCAAGTGGTGGAAGCAGAAGGGCCGCGATCCGCGCGAGAAGCTCCTGGTTTTCTCCGACGGCATGGATGTCGGCTCGATCGAGGAAACCTACCGGCATTTTGCCGGCCGCGTGCGTATCTCGTTCGGCTGGGGCACCAACCTCACCAATGATTTCGTCGGCTGCGCGCCTGACGGTTCCGCCGATCTCGATCCGATCTCGCTGGTCTGCAAGGTGACGTCGGTCGATGGACGTCCGGCGGTCAAGCTCTCTGACAATCCCGAGAAGGCCACCGGCAGCCCCGCCGAGGTCGAACGCTATCTGCGCGTGTTCGGCAATACCGGGCGCGTCCGCACCGCCGTGCACGTCTGAGCCTGCGACTACACGTTCCCAGCCACCTGTCGACCTGACGAGCCCCGCATGCCCGCACCCAAGCCGCCTGCCTTTGAGACCCTGAGCCTGCACGCCGGCCAGCGCCCGGATCCCGCCACCGGCGCCCGCGCGGTTCCGATCTACCAGACCACGTCTTACGTCTTCCAGGATTCCGACCACGCGGCGGCGCTGTTCAACCTGGAACGCGCCGGCCACATCTACACCCGTATTTCGAATCCTACGACTGCCGTGCTCGAGGAGCGGCTCGCCGCGCTGGAAGCCGGCGTCGGCGCGATCTGCACCGCGAGCGGCATGGCCGCGCTGCATCTGGCGATCGCCACTATCCTCAACGCCGGCGACCACATCGTCGCCTCCGCCTCGCTCTATGGCGGCACCATCAACCTGCTCGCACATACGCTGCCGCGCTTCGGCATCACCACTACGTTCGTCAAGCCGCGCGCGCTGGACGAATTCCGCGCGGCGATCAAGCCGAATACGCGGCTGGTGATCGGCGAGACGATCGGCAATCCCGGACTTGAAGTGCTCGACATCCCCGCGGTCGCGCAGATCGCGCACGATGCCAAAATTCCGCTGCTGATCGACAACACGTTTGCGACGCCGTTCCTCAGCCGCCCGATCGAGCTCGGCGCTGACCTCGTGATGAACTCGGCGACCAAATGGATCGGCGGCCATGGCATCGCGATCGGCGGCGTCATCGTCGAT